>CAZQDO010000192.1:0-10463 GCA_964592085.1 uncultured Anaerolineae bacterium
GCCTTCTTCAAGGCCCTGCTCTTCCTGGGCTCCGGTTCGGTCATCATCGGCTGCCACCACGAGCAGGACATGATGGAGATGGGCGGCCTCAAAGAGAAGATGCCGATCACTTTCTGGACCTTCGTGGCTGGTGGCTTCGCCCTGTCCGGCTTCCCCCTCATCACCGCTGGCTTCTGGAGCAAGGACGAGATCCTGGCCCACGCCTGGCACGAGTTTTCGCTTGAGGGAGTGGTCTCCTGGCCCTTCTTCGTCTGGCTGCTGCTGACCATTGCTGCCTTCCTGACCGCCTTCTACACGGGGCGTCAGATTTGCCTCACCTTCCTGGGCAAGCCGCGCGGCCACCACGCTGAGCACGCCCACGAGACACCGCGCAGCATGACCGTGCCGCTGATCCTGCTGGCCATTTTCGCCCTGACGCTGGGCTTCACTGGCATACCAGAGGAGATCATCGGTCATGGGCGCAACTGGTTCCACCACTTCGTGGGGCATGAGTTTGCGGCCACGCCGCTAAGCGTGCCGGTGATGCTGCTCTCGTCGTTGCTGGCGGTGGGCGGGCTGTTCCTGGGCTGGCTGGTCTATGGGCGCAGGCCGCTGGCGAAGGGCCAGCCGGACCCACTGGTCAAGACGCTGGGGCCCGTCCACACCGTGCTCAAGAACAAGTACTACTTCGACGAGCTGTACCACGCCACGGTCGTGCGCGGGGTGATCGGTCTGGCGGACGTCTTCTTCAAGTTTGACAATCGCTGGGTCATAGACCCCATCGTGAACCTGGTGGGCCGTATCGGGCGACTGATCGCCGACGTCAGTGCGGCCTTCGACCTGCTCGTTATTGATGCCCTGGTGGACCTCGCTGGACGCGCTGGGGCTGGCCTCGCATCCTTCAGCGGGATTCTCGATTTGAACGTCGTGGACCGCATCGTGGATGGCATCGGTGAGATAGCCGGGGCAGGTGGGCGTTCGCTGCGACGCATCCAGACCGGTCGGGTGCAGAACTACTTGTTGGTCGCTTTGGCTACGGTGCTGATGTTGCTGGGCCTCTATGTCGTGTACTGGTAACACAACCGAATCTCTAATCTCCAAATAGGAGGAATTGTCAATGGATTTTCCAATCTTGTCGGTCATAACCTTCGCCCCCCTGGTGGGAGCGTTGCTGATTCTCCTGGTCCCCAAAGATCAGGAGGGCGTGATCAGGCGATTGGCCATCGTGATCAGCTTCATCCCGCTCATCCTGGCCATCGTCGTCTACGCCAGCGTGTGGGGCAATCCGGGGGAGATGCAGTTCTTGGAGGAGTACTCCTGGATTCCCACTCTCAACGTCCACTACCGAATGGGGGTGGACGGCATCAGCGCTCCTATGATCCTGTTGACGGCTCTTCTAGCTACTCTGTCCTTCTTCTACTCAGCCCACACCATCAAGGATAGGGTCAAGGAGTATTTCTTCCTCTTCATGCTGCTGGAGATGGGGATGTTCGGGGTGTTCGTCTCTCTGGACTTCATCTTCTTCTACGTCTTCTGGGAGATTGGCCTGGTGCCCATGTATCTCCTCATCGGGGTGTGGGGTGGGAAGCGGAGGATCTATGCCTCCATCAAGTTCTTCCTTTACACCCTGGCGGGTAGTGTAGCCATGTTGCTGGCCATTCTCGGCGTGTATTTCCAGACCGGCACGTTCAGTATCCTGGAGGCGGCCGCCGCACAGCCTTTTGCCGGCAACTTCACCCTGGCAGCCATGGCCTTCTGGGCTTTCTTCGTGGCGTTTGCCATCAAAGTACCCTCGTTCCCCTTCCACACCTGGCTTCCCGATGCTCACACCGAAGCGCCAACCTGCGGCAGCGTGATCCTTGCTGGTGTGCTGCTAAAGTTGGGCGCCTACGGGATGCTTCGCATCGTGCTACCGCTTTTCCCTCAGGTCTTCAGTTGGTACTCCTATAACGTGCCCATCATACCGATCTTGGCCGTGATCAGCATCGTCTACGGGGCGCTGGTCTGCATGGCCCAGTGGGACCTCAAGCGGCTCATCGCCTACTCGTCGGTCAGCCACATGGGCTACGTCGTGTTGGGCATTAGCGCCGGAGCAGCCAGTCTGGCTCAGAGCGGCGATTCCCAGGGCCTTCTCACCAGCGCAGCTATGGCCCTCAATGGAGCCTCTCTCCAGATGTTCACTCACGGCATCATCACCGGCGGCTTGTTTTTCCTGGTGGGCATCATCTACGATCGGGCCCATACCCGGGACCTGAAAGCCTTCGGCGGCCTGGCCGCCAAGGTGCCCCATTACTACGGCATTATGATGGTCACCGGCTTCGCTTCCCTGGGCCTACCGGGCCTGGCCGGCTTCTGGAGCGAGCTCTTCGTCTTCCGCGGCACCTTCTACGTTATACCCATCTTTGCCGTTATCGGGGCCCTCGGCGTGGTCTTCACCGCAGCCTATATCTTGTGGAAGATAGTTCAATATGTGTTCCTGGGCGAGTTCGATCAGGCCAAGTGGGACGAGGCCACCCATCACGCTGAGCTGACCGACATGACCTGGTGGGAGAAGGTCACCATGTGGCCTTTGGTCATCACGATGGTTCTGGTGGGTGTCTATCCCACCATCGTTGTGGCCCTGCTGAACGGTGCGAATACGGCGCTGCTGAAGGGGTTGTAAAGCTCAGCCGTTAAACGTTGATAAAAAGGACACCAAAGTGTTCGAATCTACCCTGTCGCAAACTCTATCCGTGCTTTCACCCCAGTTGCTGCTCGTCTTAGGCGCATTGGTGGTCTTCGGCCTGGACCTGGTATGGCGTGATGATACCAAAAGGAGCTGGCTGCCCTACGTGGCTCTACTAGGGCTTGCGGCTGCCCTGGCCGCGACCCTCTGTCTCATCTTCGTCTGCGACCTCCCCACCGAGCCGATCCTGGGCGGGATGCTGGCTGTAGACGAGTTCGCCCTCTTCTTCCAGATCGTGGCTGTGCTGGTCGGCGGGCTGGTCATCCTCTCCGCCCTCGACTACATGAAGAAGCGCACCCCTTACCGTGCGGAGTTCTACGGCTTGCTCCTCATCGCCTGTTTGGCCATCACCCTCGTCGCCGCCGGCGCCGACCTGATCATGATCTACATCGCCATCGAGCTGCTCAGCATCACCTCGTACATCTTGACCGGCTACCTGCGCGAGGATCGCAAATCTACCGAGGCAGCCATCAAGTATTTCCTGTATGGGGCGATGGCTTCGGCGGCCATGCTCTACGGGATGTCCCTCCTCTATGGAGTCACAGGAGCGACCAGTTTGAGCGCCATCGCCGCATCGTTGGGAGCAGCCGAGGCTTCTTTGCGCTGGCTGGTCTTCCCGGCTCTGATCTTCTTACTGGCGGGATTCGGGTTCAAGATCGCGGCTGTGCCTTTCCACCAGTGGTCGCCAGATACCTACGAAGGTGCACCTACCCCCATCACCGCCTTCCTGTCGGTAGGTTCCAAGGCCGCTGGCTTCGCCGTCCTGGTGCGGGTGCTCCTCATCGCCCTGCCCGATTTCCGGGTGGATTGGGTGGCGGTGCTGTCTGGCATCTCCATGGTGACCATGACCGTAGGCAACCTGGTGGCCCTCACCCAGCGGAACATCAAGCGCATGTTGGCCTATTCCAGCATTGCCCAGGCCGGCTACATTCTAATTGGCTTGGTCAGTTGGGACGCCTGGCAATCGGCAGGGCTGTTCACTGGCGTAAACGGGGTGCTCATCTACTTATTGGCCTACCTCTTCACCAATTTGGGAGCCTTCGTGGTCGTCATCGCCCTTGAGGGGGCCACAGGCTCCAATCAGATCGAGGACTACGCTGGCCTGGCCCGCAGATCGCCCGCACTGGCGGCTGCCATGCTCATCTTCCTCTTCTCGCTGACGGGCATTCCTGGCACCGGGGGATTCATCGGCAAGCTGTTCGTCTTCGGGGCCGCCATCCAGGTGCAGTTCTACGTCTTGGCCATCGTGGGCATCATCAACAGCGTGATCGGCGCTTTCTACTACCTTAACGTGGTGCGCTACATGTTCTTCGAGCCATCAAAAGAGGAAGCATCGGTCGTCAACACCTCACTGTCCATCAAGATCACCGTAGCAGTGACAACGGCCATGACCCTGATCATCGGCCTCTACGTCCAACCATTCATCGAGTTGGTGCAAGAAGCGGCGAAGATGCTCATCGGCTAGGGGCGATTTGACAGTAGGGGTGAGTTATGGTATCCTTATTGACGCTTTCCGATTAGAGAGGAACAGGGGTGGTAGGCTTGGCGAAGAAGTCTAGTGTGGATTGGAAGGATGCCTTTTGGGTACTGGCCGTGGGTAGCCAACTGGGGCTGTCCATTGCTTTGCCGGTCATCCTCGGCCTGGCAGTGGGATACTGGCTTGACACCCGCCTGGGCACCCTGCCATGGATCACTCTGTTGTTGGTGTTGATAGGGACGGTCAGCGGCCCCATCATTGCCTATCGCTGGGTTATCTCTGCTGTACAGAAGCGATTTGAGGAAGGAGAGGGGTAAGACATGTCGGCACTCAGAACCCCGAAAGGTTGTCTGGGGTGCTTGGGCATCCTGATTATCACGATAGCCTTGGCTGTAGCAGGACTCATGTTGGGTGGTATCGTGGACAAAGAGCTCGAATTGCCGGAAATCAGCCTGGCGGCCGAAGAAATTCCATTGCCTTTTGACGTGCCTCTTTTTGGGCACAGTGTACCTAACACCCTGCCTGCGACCTGGCTCACCATGTTAGTGCTTATCCTCGTCGCTTACTTTGCCACCCGAAAGATGGAGTTGGTGCCTTCAGGTTTCCAGAACGCGGTCGAGGCCATTGTGGAGATGTTCTACAACTTCGTGGAAGGGGTGGCCGGGGAGAAGGCGCGCATCTTCTTCCCCCTGGTGGCTACTTTCTTCTTCTTCATCCTGATCTCCAACTGGATGGGCATCCTGCCCGGCTTTGGCTCTATCGGCGTGTGGGAGGAGCACGAGGGCCACAAGGTGTTGATTCCCTTCTTCCGCTCGGCCAACGCCCATCTAAGTACCACCATCGCTCTGGCTATCGTCTCTGTGGTTGCCACCCAGGTTTTCGGCTTTAAGATGGTGGGATTGCCTTTCCTGGGCCGTTACTTCACCTTCAAGAGCTCTCCCAGAGAGGAAGACAGTACCGCCAGCGGTTTCGTCAGGGCAATAGGCAAGTTCGGTGGGGTCATGGAGAGAATTGGCAACGCCTTTGCTGGCATCTTGGAGCTGGTCAGCGAGTTCATCAAAATCCTATCGTTTTCCTTCCGACTTTTTGGCAACATCTTCGCCGGCGAAGTGCTACTTATTGTGGTCGCTTACCTGGCCGCCTTTTTGGTCTCCTTGCCCTTCATGGGCCTGGAGCTTTTCGTCGGCCTGGTTCAGGCACTGATCTTTTCCATGCTGAGCCTGGTGTTCTTCATGATCGCTACGGCCCATCATGATTAGTAGGCCAGGTGCAATGCACTTCGAAAAGTGCGTTGCACCTAATCACGCTATAATACGATTTAAGGAGGATTATCAATGTGGCCTGAAGGAGTTGAAGCTGTAACCCAGGTTGCCACGGCGCTGACCATCGCTCTGGGGGTTATTGGACCTTCCATAGCTATTGGTTGGATCGGCCGGCAAGCGATGGAGTCCATTGGACGCAATCCCGAATCGGCCAGCAGCATCCTGACTAACATGATCCTGGTGGTTGCCTTCGCCGAGGCTATCGCCATCTATGCCCTGATCGTTGCCATGGCCATCAAGTTCGTGTGAAAGGAGCTAGCCATTGGACGCTTTGGGTAAATTAGGCATCAATCCCACCTTTCTCCTCTCCCAGATCGTCAACTTCCTGATCCTCTTCGTCCTGCTCTACTTCCTGCTCTGGAAGCGGATCCTGAAGATGCTCGAGGAGCGCAAGCAGAGGATCGCCCAGGGCCTGGCGGATGCCGAACAGGCTCGCAAAGACAGGGAGCGGGCAGAGGCTGAGTATCAGCAACGCATCGAGCAGGCGGAGCAGGAGAGAGAAAAGATCCTGGCCAAAGCAACCGGGGAAGGGGAGCAAGCCAGGGAGCAGATCCTGGCTGGGGCGCGGACTGAGGCGGATCGCATCGTGGCCGAAGCACGGGCTGAGCTAGAACGAGACCGCCAGGAGATGTTGGTTGAGCTGCGGGGTCAGGTGGCGAGCCTGGCCATCGCGGTGTCCAACAAGATCATCGGTGAGACCCTCGACGAGCAGAGGCAGCGCGGCCTGATTGACGAGTTCTTCAGCGGCATCCGAGCGGGGCGTGTGGTGGTCTTGGATGAGGAAGAACTCGAATGGGCCAAGCGGATGGGCGCGATGACGGCCCACGTAACCACTGCCTTGCCTCTCTCTGCCGGTGAGCAGGAGACGGTGGCTGCCGGCCTGGCTGAGCATCTGGGTGAGAAGCCAGCGCTTGAGTTCAAGGTGGACCCCGGCATCCTGGGCGGTTTGGTGATCCAGATCGGCGACCGTGTTGTAGATGGTAGCATCGCTGGCAAGCTGGTGGCTTTGCAGGAGCAATTGGCGTAATCCTGCCGGCAGAGGATAGATCGAGTCTGTTTGGTCGGGGCTCGAAGTTGGCTGTTGAAACAGCGTGCTCACTTTCTCCACTCGTCTTTGGTGGTGAAGGAGATCGTGGGTATGTGTTTTTGACTTTGCTATCCCTTGCTCAACTTTTATTTCAGAAATGGATAGAGCCTCTATCTGCCTCGGTGAAGATAGAGGCTCTTGAACTCAATAAGCACTAGCACCTTTTCAGAGTGAAAATGATGTACCTTATGACATGCATCAAAATCACCTTGAAAAGGCATTAGTGGTTTAAGAAAGAAGGGAGGAGACACTGTGGCATTTGACCTGGTAACGTATTTGGTTCCTTTGGCCGGAGTATTTGCTCTGGTCTTCGTTGGCCTGTTCGTTTGGTGGCTCAACAAGCAAGATGCGGGCACATCTCGCATGAAGGAGATTGCCTCCTGGATTCAAGAGGGGGCCAATGCTTTTCTGCGGCGAGAATTCCAGACCATTGGCTATTTCATCGTCGCGTTGACGGTCTTGCTGCTCATCGTCATGTGGCCCAAGTGGCAGATCGCGCTAGGCTTCGTCGTCGGCGCAGGCTTCTCTATGCTGTCCATCTATATCGGCATGAACGCGGCCACGCGGGCTAATGTGCGCGCTACCTCCGCAGCCCGCTCTTCCGCTGCGCAGGCCCTGCTGATCGCCTTCAGGGGTGGGGGAGTAATGGGGCTCTCTATCGTAGCCCTGAACCTCCTGGGCATCTCCTTGCTGTTTATTCTCTTCGGCGTGAACCCGGCTCACCCAGAGAATGTACACCTGCTGGTCGGATTTGGCTTTGGAGCCAGTTTCTCTGCTTTGTTCGCCCAGTTGGGCGGCGGCATCTTCACCAAAGGGGCGGATATCGCAGCCGACCTGGTGGGTAAAGTGGAACAAGGCATTCCGGAGGATGACCCACGCAACGCCGCCGTCATCGCCGACCAGGTGGGCGACAACGTAGGAGACGTGGCCGGGCGTGGGGCAGATCTCTTCGAGTCCGGCTCCGACAATCTGATCGGCACGATGATCGTAAGTTTGACTTTTATCCCCACTTATGGTTGGGTCGTGGTACTCTTCCCTCTGCTGAGCCGGGCCATCGGCGCCATCGGCGCCGTGCTGGGGGTGCTGGCAGTGCGCGGCACAGAGAAGCGCAATCCCATCGTCTCTATGAACATCGGCTTCCTGGCAACTGCCCTGTTCTCTGTGGCCTCTTTTTACGTTGTGGGCGTCTACGTGATGCACGACATCCGTCTGTTCTACTGCCTCACCCTGGGTCTGGTCGCGGCCATTTTGGTCTCGCTTCTGGTGCAGTTCTACACTGGCATCACCCAGAGGCCGGTCAAGGAGATCGCTGAAGGGGGCTTGAGCGGCGTGGCCATCAACTTGATCTATGGCTTTGCCTGGGGGATGGAGAGCGCGGTCGTTCTGAAGATCCTGGTGGCCGTAGTGAACGTGATCGCCTTCTACATCATGGGCGGCGGTCTGCCCGGCATCCTCGGCATCACGGCAGCCACGCTGGGCATCACCGAGATGAAGGGCGTCATCATGGCAGCCGATGCCTTTGGCCCCATCGCCGACAACGCCAGTGGCATCGCCGAGATGGCCGGCCTGGGGCCACAGGTACGCCAGGCTGGAGACGTTTTGGACGCGGCCGGCAACATCACCAAGGCCATCACCAAGGGCTATGGTATGTCCTGTGCTCTGATGACCAGTGTCGTCATTCTCTTCGCCTATCTTCTCAGCGCGGCGGAGCTGGTTGGGGCAGGCCACGAGAGTTTGGTTAGTTTTGTCACCTTCGGCGGCGCTGATCCAGAGGGAGCGGCCCTGAGCATCGTGCGTGGCCTGAACCTGGCCCATCCGCTGAATATCGCTGCGCTGATGATCGGCTCCACCATTCCCTTCCTGTTCACTTCGCAGGCGATGAAAGCAGTAGGCCGGACCGCTTTCCGTATGGTGGACGAGGTGCGGCGGCAATTCCGTGAGATTCCCGGACTTATGGCTGGCCAGGCTGTTCCCGAATACTCACGCTGTGTGGACATCGGGACGCGCCACGCGCTGCGGGAGATGGTCGCACCGACGCTGGTTGGGGTAGCCTTCCCTATCGCCGTCGGCTTCCTGATGGGGCCGTGGCCTCTGGCTTTCTACCTGATCGGAGTGAAGGTCATCGGCGCGACGCTGGCTATCTTCATGTTCAACGCTGGCGGCGCGTGGGATAACGCCAAGAAGTACGTCGAGGAAGGCCATCTGGGCGGCAAGGGGTCGGAGCCTCACAAGGCCGGGGTGATCGGCGACACCTTCGGCGATCCTCTCAAGGACACGGCCGGGCCATCGCTGCACATTCTGATCAAGTTGCAGAACATCCTGGCCATCACGCTCCTCCCGCTCTTCTATTCCTATGGGTTGACCTGGAATTAAACGAGGGGAGTGCAGACGCGAGTCTGCTTATGGGGCGGACTTGCGTTCGCACTCCTAACTCAGGGGAATTATGCATACCCCTCAATTAGTTCAGTAACTGATAGACATGAACCGGGCAGCAGGATTTGACGAAGAGTTGCTTGAAATCTACAGCGAGTTGGATCGTGACCGGCTGATGGCGCTGGTGGTGCGCTATGCCCGTGACCGGCTGGGCGCTGGTGGCTCTTCCATCTTCCTGCGCGACGACATCACCGGCCGCTACGTCCTGCGCGGCACTACCGGCCTCTTGGAAGGGGAGATGCCCGCTGAGCGGGTGGAGTATGAGCCAGGCGAAGGATTGACCGGCTGGATCGCCAAACAAGGCCGGCCGCTGCGCATTGCTAACGTCAGGGACAACGGGGAATTGCGACGCATCGCCGAGGATCTGGTCTGGAGCAAGAAATACTCCGAGATCAGCGCCAAACCGGGCCAGGCTTACCTGGGGGTGCCGATTCTCTCCAGGGATGGGTCTACGGTGCTTGGCGTGTTGCGGGTCTCTGGGAAGGCGAAGGGAGAGCGATTCGACGCTCGTGATGAAGCGCTGTTGAGTCACGTGGCTGCGATGGTGAATATCGCCATCGAGAACTCGCAACGCTACGAGCAGGAGAAGCGCCGTGCGCGCTATTTCCGGCTTCTACTGGATATCGGCGAGGAGTTGGACCCACGGCGGCCCATCGCCGAGATGCTACAGGCCGTAACGGAGCGGGTCAGGCAGGGGTTTCGCACCGAAGGCTGCCTGATCTACCTGCAAGCCGAGGAGGACGTCCACCGAGCTGTGCTGCGAGCCGTCAGCGGCCTTCCCGAAATGCTGATCGGCAAACTGACGTACATGACCGGGGAGGGGCTGACAGGACACATCTTCCGGGCTGGAGCTCCCATCCAGATACGCGAGGCGACCGCGCTGGAGGGTTGGGACGATCCTCACATTGCAAAGGTCTTCCCGCACCTTCCCTCTGGGGTCTATCGCTCCTTCGTGGGTGTCCCCCTGCAATTGGGCGACGAGATCCTCGGCACCCTGGAGTTGGTCAATAAGATTCCCAGTGCTGCTGGCCACCGCGATTGGTTCACCGACGAAGACGAGGGGTATCTGCGCTTGCTCTCCACGGCCATCGGCGGTGTGCTGGAGGGAGCTCGCTACCTCAAGACGCTGGGCGAGGTGGGCGTGACTGCGATGCGCATGCAGCGGGTTGCCTCTTTTGGCACCCTGGCACAACGGATACGACACGAGGCGGCAAATCCGCTGGCTGTGGCTCGCCTGGCGGTGACCAATCTGCGCAACGACCTCCAGGACGTGCTGACCCCTCCCCCCTCCGTGGGGGGAGGGGGGGCTCTCGCCAGGCGACTGGATGTCATTGAGACCAACCTGAACGAGGTCAGCGGCAAACTGCTTGATCTGCTCAAATTCTCGCAGCAAATTGGCTTCTTCCGCACGACCACAAACTGGAACGACGTGGTACGCGA
>CAZQDO010000193.1:0-10455 GCA_964592085.1 uncultured Anaerolineae bacterium
TGAGCCACGAACAACCATCCCTTTCAGAAACAAAAAACCGAAAGCAAAACCCTTGTTGTCAACACAGGTAAGCCTTCGGCAGCTATAGAGAAGCTTGGTTGTTTTCTGCCACTCAGGTGTATTCAGAGAGAACTTCGTCTCTGAGACCATGATACCACAAAATCTGGATGATGTCAAATCAGAAATCCGTCAGGTCAAAACCATGGCATGCGTTGCAACCCAGACTGGCGCGGATGAGCACCATCTGTGAAATAGACCTGCTCGTGGACCCCTATTCATCGTGTTTCTGAAATTCTTCCGCTGCGAAAGCCCCGGCAGGATGGGGTTTGCCAGAACCTGATGAACGGAGTATAATAGGCCACAGCAAATAACGATCCATCTCGCCCACAGGAAAGGCTCAAGCTATGCTCAAAAAAAGCATCCTCATGATTGCCAGGATATTGATCGTTCTGTCCATCCCCATCTTCCTGCTGCTGACGAACCTTTACATCTTCATGTCCCCAACCTTCTTGCGCTACGAGTACGGGAAGGCGGACTTCCCAGCCGCGTCTGGGTTCACGGACGAGGAAAGGCTGATGGTGGCTGATAGGGCGGTCACTTACCTGCGTTCGGATGCGGGCATCGAGATGCTGGGGGATTTGGAGGGAGCGGAGGGACCGTTGTTCAGAGGGAAAGAGCTGGTTCACATGGCAGATGTCAAGGTGGTGACCCGGCAGGCCTTCCTGGCCCACGGATTCCTGGGACTGCTCATCGCTTTCTCGCTGGGCGTTTTGCTGGTACTGCGAGACTCCCAGCCCCGCATATCTACCTCTTTATTTCAGGGCTCTCTGTTGACCATCGCCCTGCTGCTGGCCCTGGTAGCCCTGGTCTACCTCAACTTCGACTGGTTCTTCACTCACTTCCACCTGACTTTCTTCGAGGGCGATTCCTGGATCTTTGACTTCTCAGACACTTTGATCCGCCTCTTCCCCACCCGCTTTTGGTTCGACGCGGCAAGCCTGTGGGGAATGTTGACCCTGGGTGAAGCAGTGATCCTGGGTGTCGTAGCGTGGCTAAGTGGCAGACTGACGTATAGCAGAGCAACGAGGTAACGAGTTTGGAGTTTCGGGTTTCGAGTTGAATGAACCCGAAACTCCAAACTCGAAACTCAAAATTACGCCCCGAACTTGGTCAGGCGCAGCGCGTTGGCCATCGCCAGTTGCATCAGGTCGGTGGCCGGGAAGATCCCCAATCCCCCGCCCGCGCAAGCCCGCTCGCCGAAGGCCCGCACCTCATCACAACGGCAATACCTGCTGTGTAACAGCGCGGGCACCGGATGCCAACTGTGGCTTTTGAGCAGGGCCGGCGTGGAGTGGTCGCCCGTTACAATGAGAACGTCTGGCCCCAGCGAAACGATAGCTGGCACCACCGCCTCATCCACGTGCTCGATGACCGCGGCCTTGCGGGCGAAGTCGCCGTCCTCGCCGGCCGAGTCCGTCTTCTTGACGTGCACGAAAAAGAAGTCGTACTCTGCCCAGTGAGCTTTCAGCGTCTCCATTTCCTCTTCCAGCGTTTCCCCCGTCTCCAGGATGTCCATGCCCACCAATGTGGCCACGCCGCGGTACATGGGATAAGTAGCGATAGCCCCTGCCTTAAGCCCGTAGACTTCGGCCATGCTGGGCAGCGAGGGAGTCTTGTCCGGGCCCCGCAGCAGAACCATATTGGCTGGATGCTGGTCCGCCAGCAACTCCCTGGCCTGAGCGATCCACTGGTTGAGAAGGTCTGCCGTGCGCCGCGCTTCGGGAATCAGCGCCTCGACGGATTGAGGAGGCACCCCCAATTGCTGAGGGTCGGTTTCGGTTAATCCACCCGACAAGCCCTCTCCTCTCAGCACCACCACAAAGCGGTAATCCCTGACCGGCTCGACGAAGGTCTCCACGCCAGGCAACTGGATCGCCCGCAGCAGTTGGCAGAGCTCAGCGCCCTTCTCAGTAGGGATACGCCCAGCCCGACGGTCGGCCACCAGGCCCTTCTCGTCCACCGTGCAGAAGTTGCCCCGAGCCGCCACGTCGTTAGGTCCCAGCGGAAAGCCTATGCCGCAGGCCTCCAACACCCCCCGCCCAATCTCGTAGCGCAGTGGATCGTAGCCGAAGAGGGCCAAATGGGCCGGCCCGCTGCCAGGCGTCACGCCTGGCGAAATGGGCACGCTCAGGCCGCAAATGGATTCAGCGGCCAGGGCATCCAGATTCGGCGTCCGGGCCGCCTCCAGCTCAGTAGGCCCACCCGGTTCCATTGGCAGCCCCCCCAGGCCGTCAATCACCAACATCACGATCTTGGTCTGACCAGCAATGTGTAGCTCTTTCATCAGGTCAAAGTCAGCCATCTTCATCTCCTCTCATGTAGCTCAAAGGGGATCGTCAGATCCCCGTCCCCAGCGATTAGAGCGATTATACCATAGACCCCACGATCCTACAAATTCTGCAGCGAATATGATTAAAGTCATTTACATGCCCTGTCCATTGTGGTATCATAAAGGCGAGATTGGACTGAACCGGAGAGATACTATGAGAGAGGTTTACTTCGATCACGCCGCCGCGAGGCCACTGCTCCCCGAAGTGGTGGAAGCTATGCTGCCTTATCTCAAAGAGCACTGGGGCAACCCGCTGAGCCTGCACCGTTTCGGCGAGAAGCCCCGGGAAGCAATGGAGAAGGCCAGAGCCCAGGTGGCTGATCTCATCGGGGCCCAGCCGAGGGAGATCTACTTCACGGCCAGCGGCAGCGAGGCCAACAACATGGCCATCAAAGGTGCGGCCCTGATGAACCAGAAGCAGGGCAAGCACATTGTCGTTTCCGCTATCGAGCATCATTCGGTGCTGAATTCGGCCAAGACGCTGGAGAAGCTGGGCTTTGAGGTGACGGTGGTGCCGGTGGACGAGCACGGCCTGGTGAACCCTGGTGACGTGGCAGGGGCCATCCGTGAGGACACCACCCTGGTCTCGGTCATGCACGCCAACAACGAGATCGGTACCATCGAGCCTATTGCCGAAATCGCTCAAGCCGTGAAGGAGCGAGGCAGGAGGCAATATCCCTACTTCCATACCGATGCCGTGGCTACTGCTGGGATTCTGCCTGTGAACGTGAGGGAGTTGGGGGTGGACCTGCTCAGCCTGGCGGGCAATACATTTTACGGCCCCCAGGGGGCTGGAGCCTTGTTCGTCCGCAAGGGGGTGCGGGTTATGCCCCTCATAGACGGCGGCGTCCAGGAAGGCGGCCGCCGGGCGGGGACAGAGAACGTGCCTGCCATCGCGGGGCTGGGCATGGCCGCTGAACTGGCTAAGGCCCAACGGGAGGATCGAGCGAGGCATTTGGTTCCCCTGAGAGACCGGTTGATGGACAGACTAACCACTGAGATAGATCACGTTTACCTCACTGGCCATCCCACTTTACGCCTGCCCGGCCACGTCAGTGTCTGCGTGGAATTCATCGAGGGGGAATCCATGCTCCTATTCTTGAGCATACAAGGGGTAGCGGTCTCTAGTGGCTCCACCTGCACCTCGCGCGCCCTCAAGGCCTCCCACGTGCTGACGGCCATCGGCGTCCCCGCGGCCCTGGCCCAAGGGTCTCTGGTGTTCACCATGGGCCAGGACAACACCCTGGAGGATGTAGACTACGTGATGGAGGTGCTGCCTCCCATCGTCCAGCGGCTGCGACAGATGTCACCTTTGTACAAGGGTAGTTAACAAGAGGAGAGGAGTCAAATGGCGGTATACAGCGAAAAAGTCATGGATCATTTCATGAACCCCCGCAACGTAGGGGAGATACCCGACGCCGATGGGGTGGGCACGGTGGGCAACCCCGTGTGTGGGGACATGATGGCTTTTTACATCAAAGTAAACAATGGTCACCTCAGCGACATCAAATTCAAGACCTTTGGCTGCGGCGCAGCCATTGCTGTGTCCAGCATGGTCAGCGAGATGGCCAAGGGGATGAGCCTGGAGGAGGCCAAGCAGCTCAATCGCAACACGGTGGCCGAAGAGCTGGATGGTCTACCCCCCAACAAGATGCACTGCTCTAACCTGGGGGCGGAGGCCCTCCAGAAGGCCATAGAGGACTATGAGTCTAAGCAAGCCAAGGGTAGCACCTGAGAGGCTTCACAACGAGGGAGGATAGAAATGACAAAAGAAGAAACTTTGGAGCGCAAAGAAGAAAAGGCTTGCCATTGCCCCTATTGCGATTGCGATCTGACCATGCTGCTGATGCCCTTCTGCGGTGGCTGTGGGGCAGAGCTACGGTTCTGTTCCCAATGTAACCAGCCATTGCCGCAGGATGCCCAGATCTGCCCAAACTGCGGAGCAGAGGCGGATTGACCATTCAGAACACGCATCGCTCGCCCGGAGTGCAAGCGCAAGCTTGCTCCAGGCCTCGTAAGGGCGGACTGGCGTCCTCACTCCAACGAGTTTGTAATACTCGTGGAGAGTTAAGGAGTTTTGGCTGAGATGGAGAAAGAGAAGGAAAGTGTGACCATCGTCGTCTTCAGCGGCGAATTGGATAAAGCTTTGGCATCCTTTAACATCGCCACCACAGCGGCAGCCATGGGCATGGACGTGACCATGTTCTTCACCTTCTGGGGCCTAAACGTCATCAAGAAGAACGAAGGCCCCCTCAGGAGCAAAGGCTTGATGCGCAGGATGCTCAACTGGATGAACCGGGGGGGCAGCAAGCGCTTGAAGCTTTCCAGGTTCAACATGTTGGGCCTGGGCACCTGGATGATGAAGAAGCTGATGCGGGGAGAGAGAAAGCCCTCCATTGAGGAGCTGATAGCACAGGCCAGGCGGCTAGGAGTCAAGCTGGTGGCCTGCACCACCAGCATGGGGACGATGGGCCTGGGTGAAGACGCCTTCGTCCCCGAGGTGGACAGCTTCGCTGGTGCGGCCACTTTCCTGGGCCAGGCCCGCAAGGGAACGGTCAACCTGTTCATCTAGCGAGGGGGGAAGTCTCATGGAAGCAGATGCCACATTGGACTGCACAGGGCTCTACTGCCCGATGCCCATCATCGAGACCATGGACAAGATCCGGGAATTGGAGATGGGTCAGGTATTGGAGGTATTGGCTGACGACAAGGGCATCAGAACTGACATGCCTGCCTGGTGTAAGAGCACCGGCAACGAGTTCCTGGGCCTCGAAGAAGAGGATGGTGAATACAAAGTCTACCTCAGGAAGCGGGTGGGATAGTCAAGGTCAGAAAACCGGAATCGCCGATGAAGGCGTGAAACGTCAGGCGTCAAGAGCAGGTGAATGATTAGGGTGCGGCCAAAACTTGTGGTAGTGACGACGTGCCAAACTGGTTTGGCCTTAGTCGTCCCAAGCGACTGAAGTCGCTACTACAGATTTTGGCCCACTCGAACAATTACTGGCGGAGGAGTTAGCATGGTGACCAGCCCTACAGGCCAAAGGGTAACTGCCGAGATGATCACCAAAGAAGTGGTGACTAAGTACCCGCAGACTATCAAGGTCTTTTTTCGCCACGGTATGCAGTGCACTGGCTGCCACATCTGTGGGTTCCACAGCATCGCCGAGAGCGCAAAGCAATGGAGCGTCGAGCTGGAGCCATTATTAGATGACTTAAACTACGCTATTGCAGCGGGATAAAGCGCGCCTCGTTGCGGCAAAGCTCTCAATCCTTAGCCGTTTCGAAGAAGTCCTTATCGTATTTAAAATCAAAATCTGGATGATCTTTCTTGAGATAAGCAAGGCATTCCTCCAGTACTTCCCTAGCGGTTTGCCTCACGGTCGCTTTTTTGCCCAAGCTATGCATCCGCCTCATCCAATATAACATCCTAAGCTCACCCTGAGGAAATGGCCAGTCCGGGACATGCTTGAGTTCCTCCAATACCTTCTCTCTCATTTGTCTTAACTTCGCAGACATATTGAAACCCTCCTTTCATTCATGTATATATCTATCTATGTTTTAATTATTATACCAAAATTCGCTCCTTTTGTCAAATCGACTTGAGAAGATGGATTAGAGATGGTTAGCCGAATTGTGGTTTTTTGAAATAATTCCCCGGGAATCACAGCGTCGTGAACTGTCCGCTCGTTACTCAATTGCACCGAATTCTGAAAAAGTAAGGCCACCTGCTAATCGCAAACAGCAGGTGGCCTTACTTCAACAGGGATGGGATTTCAGAATTCCTCCGCGATCTTGACCAACTCATGAGGCTCCAGGATAGTCACCTGGCCTCGTTTGGTCCGAACCAGCCCCTTCTTCCTGAACTTGCTCATGGTGCGGATGGCCGTTTCCACAGTAGTGCCGGTCATCTCGGCGATGTCTTGCCGAGTGAGAGGCAACTCAATGATGATACCATTCTCGTTCGATGCCCCTGTGGTCGCCGCCAGTTTCAGCAAGATGCGGGCGACGCGCCTTTCGACCCGCTCGACGGCCATGCTCTTGATCATGTCCTGAGCCTCCCGCAGGCGACGCCCCTGTTCCTCAATCACCCCCAGCGCCAGGGCAGGATATTCCTTCAGGAGACGAAGATAGTCGCTCTGGTGTATAATCGCCACCACGGCAGGCTCCATGGCCTGGGCAGTGACCGGGTGAGGCTCCCCGTTGAAAGCAGCCACCTCACCGAGTATCTCCCCAGGTGAGATCACGTCCAGCACCACGTCCTTGCCAGCCTCCGAGTGCTTGATCATTTTCACCCGTCCCCCCAGAACCACCCCAAGCCAGGAGGCAGGATCGCCCTCAAAAAAGATGTAGTCATCTTTTCCGAAGCGCTTTTCGATGAACAAGCCCTTTACCTTCTCCCAGTCGCGTTGCGGCAAGGAAGACAGGATGGGCATCTCCTGTAAGCGAAGCGACGGCATCGTGTTTCTCGCCCCCTTCTCAGTTTGGGCCATTGGTCCTCAATAGAGATTATAGCACGACTTGGAGAATTGTGAAAATCGAACGTGAAGCTCAAACGCCAAACGTCTTCAGGATCATAGGCAGGTAGATCTGGAACGGGGTGGGGGTGCTGGGCGGCGTGAAGGTGGGCGTATGGGGCGTAATGGTGCCCGTGGGAGTTGCGGTCGGCGTAGGAGTGGACGTAGGCGTGCTGGTCGGCGTCGAGGTGGGCGTGGGGGTGTCGGTGGGTGTGGAGGTCGGCGTGGCGGTGCTGGTTGGGGTGGGAGTCACTGTTGCGCACACAGGATCAATGCGGATGGTGCTCGCGTGGTAATCACTCTGGGCTCCGCTGCACGTATCGAAGACGATGGTTTGCAGCGTATAGTCGCCAGGCATAGCAGCCACAGGCAGGTTCAGCGAGAGGAGGACTTCGTTGTCCTGATTGGGACCGTAGATGGTCGTCGTCGCCGAGGAGCCAACCAGGTAACTGTTCGCGGCATTGAGGACGTTGGCCTCGATCTGAACCTCCTGACTGGCCAGCGTGGTGCTCAGCGTCGTCGCCACGTTCGCCGTCGAACCCAGCAGATAGCATGTCCTGTCTGGAACAACTGACTCAATGGACGCTGCGCCGCCACCCCCGTCAAGGGTCAACTGCCCCCAGTCAACGCCAGCACCCGCATCGCAGTTATCAGCGTCAATGTACACCTGAACCAGGTTGTTGCCTGGTTGAATCAACGCAGGGTCAACGTCGAAGACAGAGGCGCTCCAGGTTCTGTCGGCTCCGGCCAGGTAGCCAACGAATCCCCCGTTGAAATACACCGCATCCCGCTCGATACACGACGGTGGCTCCGCTGGATCGCCTCCCTCGTCCACGTCCCAGGCATGGAGCGTGAGTTGCGCCGTCTCGAAAGACGGTATCCTGAGCTTGCCGAAGGAAAGTAGCGATGGCACCAGGATGTTGAACTCAACAGGGTGCTGCGGATCGGCCTTGAATACGCAGCCCAAGTCGGTGTACATGTCGCTGTCCGGGCAGCCCGTGCGGTCATTGTTCTCGTTGTCCTCGGCAGTGATGTAGGCGGTTCCCATGCCGGGACAGGTGGAGCAACTGATGTCCAGGGCATAGCTACCGGCATCCCGCTTGTAGCCATCCACCACGATGTAGTAGGTGCCTGGGGGAGCGTGGCTGTAGCTGGCGGTGTGATCGCCATAGGCCAGAGTGGTATTCTCGTCGCAGGAGGACAGCACAAACACATCCAGGTCTATTCCGATGTCCATGTCGCTGAGAGTAGCAGTCAGGTCACCGCTAGTTTCGGTCGTCAGGACGTAGACCTCTTCGGGGCCGCTTTCATCCCAACTGGAGCAGTTGTAGTAAGTGACCTCGCTCGCCCCCGTCGTATTCCCCTGATATGAACCCCCGCAGCTTGCGGAAACGGCAGCGCTACAGTCCAGACTCTTGCCGCACTTCACCCCCAAAGTGTAGCTACCCGAAGCCCCTTTGTAGCCATCCACCACGATGTAGTAAGTGCTGGGGGGCGCGCTTCTGTACTTGGCAGCGTTGTCGCCATAAGCCAGGCAGCTCATGGCATCGCAAGCGGACAGGATGAACACGTCCAAATCCGCCGATACGTCGTCGAGGGTGACGACGATGTCGCCGGTGGTTTCGGTGGTCAGGACGTAGACGTCTTCCGGCCCGCTCTCATTCCAGGGACGGGCGCAGTTGTAGTAGGTGACGCTGGAGGGCGCATCCGTCGTATCGCCTTGATACGTGCCCCCGCAGCTTGTGGCAACGGCAGCGCTGCAATCCAAAGCGGGAGCGGTGCCCTCGTCGAGGATCACGTAGTAGTCGGAATCACTGCACGCCCCCGCCGTCGGCGTCACATTCATGACAATCAGCGCTAAGCGATCGTAGCTGGAAACGTCAACCTGAACGGATCCATGCGAAGGCGAACCGCTCATGGGTATGGGGATCACAGTGGCAATGTTACCTTGCATAGCCACCAACTGGGCGGCGTAGGCGGTGGTGGCCGTGGTCCCGATCACAGAAACCGTCGCTTCGCTTACAATCGAGGCCATCGTGGCGTCAATCTCGATGTAATCGGCGCCGTATTGCTCCACTCCGTCCGGAGGCTGGTAGTGGGTGGCCTCACCATCGAATTCAAGGTTTTCTTCCTCAACGTAGACGTCGGGATAGAGCCCCGCCTCCTCGTAGCAGTAGGGATCGTTGACTGGGCAGGCGGACATCACGTAGTTGGCGGCGCTAAACCCAACAAACACCGAGGGCAGGTTGGTGCCTATGGCGGCGAGGGCATCGCCGAGGGCATCGAAGGCAAAACGGTCATAGAAACTACTCTTGTAGTTAACGCTGTGTTCCCAAACACTCCTGATGGTACTCTGGCCTCCGTGGTGCTCGGAAATGAAGCGCGTGAAAATCCACTCACCGTACTCACGATTGGGACGATATGGATCAGCGTTAGATAGGCAGTAGTCAGGATCATCGAAGTAGTAGCGAAGATAACCCAGGTTATCGTTCACGTAGTCGTAGACCTCGTCCTCCATCCAGGTCGCCGTCGCCTCCATCAGCCAGTCTTCCTCCCAGGCATCGTAGCCGAACTGGATAGCGTGGTTGAATTCGTGAGCTATTGTCACCCGCATACAATCGAGGGGGGTGCAAGAAAAGTTATAGTAATCGTTCTCCAGGCCCATATAGGAGTGCCAGGCGTTGAGCTCTATGACCCCTGGTGAATTCTCGTTATCCCCAGGTTGGACGCCCTGATCGGCTTCGCCGCCACCCATGGTGTAGCCGTACCATGAGGGGAGATCCTGGACGTAGATGTCATAATCTGGCTCCCCGTCCACCGTCTGATCGGAGGGCGGCTGCAACCAGCCCATGGCTCCGAGCTCCTCCGCCCAGACGTTTTCCAGCTCCACTCCCATCATCTGAATGTAGCCCGGATCGGCAGCATCCTTGCCGGAAGTGGTATAATGGATCTGGAAATGGGCCGTGTCATAAGTGAACTCAGGGCCGCTGAGGGAGGGCCTGGACAGAAGCGCTCGATAAGCGGCCAGCTCCCTCTGCGCCGGAGAGCTCAGGGTGCCCCAGTTTCTCTTGACCTCCTTCAAGATGAGCGTGGCGCATTTGCCCGGCGTGCTGCTCTGGTACTCGGCGGGCAGCCTCTGGGGGTCGAAGATGGAGTACACCTTGTAGAGGAGGGAGGTCTCGTAGCTGATTCTCCCCTTTTGATACGCCTCCTCGATGAGGATCACGCTGGTCGGTGGCGGATCGCTGGCCTCGGTCGGCACGGGCATACCCGTCAGAGAGATTCCCACCACCATGAGCAAGAACGCCGCAGCGATTATTCCCCGAATTGTGCTGTTCCCCGTTTGCGCTTTCACGGTTATTTGTCTACCCTCTAGGAGCCTATCCGAAAACTGCTCCCGCATCCGCCTCCGGGTGTGGGAATCGGCCCGGGGACGGGCCTCAGAGCAGTATCTGTCTACCCTCTAAGGTGCGACGCACTTCTCTGAAGTGCGTCGCACCTGGCCTGTCCGTTAAATCCTACAGTCCGTTGTTCCTCACACTAGGAAAGCCA
>CAZQDO010000194.1:0-10429 GCA_964592085.1 uncultured Anaerolineae bacterium
GAAGGACGGCCACTATCAGCACGGTTACGTCATACCCAGAAAACACTTCGACCATAGCCTATGGGAGTTTGCCCTTCAACAGGGGGCTGAGTTTGAGCGCTCCCGCGTGACAGAGCCGATTATCGAGAAAGGTAGGGTCTGTGGTGTTCGGGGTGCGATGAACGGAAAGGCCGTTGAGCATCGGGCCAGGATGACTATCGCCGCCGACGGCGCCAACTCGGTTATCGCCAGGTTCCTGTGTTCGGATAGCGCCTCGGCCAGGCACTATGCCGTGGCCATGCGGGCCTACTTCGGGGGGCTGCATGGGGCAGATGATCGTGTGGAGTTCTATTTTAACCAGACGGATCTTCCAGGATATGGTTGGGTTTTTCCCCTCGGTGAGGGGGTAGCCAATATTGGCATCGGGCTCAGGCTCGATACCTATCGTCAGAACGGCGAATCTCTGAGACAAGCGTTCGGGAGATTCTTGTGTGATCCGAGGCTGGCGGAGAAGTTGCCGAAAGCTACGCCGTTAGGAGAGGCCAGGGGGTGCTTGTTGCCGCTCGCCTCACGGTCCTTGCAAAGGGTTTATGACGGTGCCATGCTGGTCGGCGATGCTGGAGCGTTTGTCAGTCCTCTCACAGGGGGAGGGATCTACAACGCCATGGAAAGCGGGCGGATTGCGGCGGAAGTGGCGCTGGAAGCCCTCCAGGGGAACGGCGGCTCGCTTGAGGAGTTGCGCAAGTTCGAGGTGAGATGGCGAAGCGTGCTCGGCAGGAAGCTGAGAATCGAGGCGATGGTGCAGGGGTTGTTGAGCTGGCCGGGCATGCTGGACCTGATCCTTCGGTGGATGGGCCGTAGTGAGCGGTTTGCGAACTTTGTGCTGAACAGGTTCTAATTCATGAACGTCATCACCCACACTGCCATGGGAATCGCTTTGAGCCACTTCTTCCCACCTGAGTATCTGCCAGCGGCAGTGGCTTTTTCTTTGCTGCCCGATGTAGACCATCTGCTGAACGTGCGCCAGTGGAAACCACGAGTGAACGGGTTCGAGACATCTCAAACCGCGATGCACGGTGTTCTTGGGGCTGCGTTGTACAGCAGCATTGGCCTGTTGGCGATGGTGCTCAACAGACAGCTCGCCTCGCTGTTTCTCATCTCTGTGGCTATGCACCTGTTTCTGGACTTTGTCTCCGGCGTGAGCGTGCCGTTCAAGCACATTGAGGAGAGCCCTGTTCAGAAGAACTTCGGCAATCCGCCGGACAAACCCCTGGGGAGAAGGTTTTGGATAAGGTTCCTGCAGGAAGCAAGCGTCATCGCGGGTTCTTTGCTGATCTTTACGGGTTGATCACGCGGGGTCGAAAAAACCTGGCCGACGCGCTTGTCCCCTCCATCCCGCTGCAGGCAGACGATGTTACTCGAATCAGGGGATGGGTTTGTTTCGGGACGGCGATAGCCTTGCTGTATCGCAATTTGCCCTTTACAATCTGGCTGTTGTTCTTTGCCCTGGTCCTGGATAGTGTAGACGGAGCTGTGGCTCGACAGCAGGGCACGGATTGCCCACAGACAGACCGGGCCATGGACATCTTCACCGAGTTCATGCTCTACGCCGCCTACTTGAAGAGCTATCCCGGCTGGGTGTCAACCATTTTGATGGTTCTGTGGGTTGGGCCGAAAACCCTCTGGATCGCTGGCTACCTCAAGCGTCGTTTTGCGCCCGATTTCCAAATTCCCGGTGGTGTTCTCTGGCGGCGTCTATTATCGCTGGCGGTTGCTATGCAATCCTTTCTCTTCGCCCACACCCTTCTGGTGCTGCTTTTTTTGCAATGGGCCTTTGGATGGGACTTGCCATGATGATGGGTCCTTTCCTCCGCATAGCCCGCCCGGCAAACTCGCTCGCTGTCGGAGGGTTGGTGATGGCATCCTGCCTGGTGGCCGGCATTGGGAAGGGCGCGTCATTTTCCATAGCTCTGGCCGTGCTGGGCTCGGTCCTGGTTGCTGCGGGCGGATACGTCCTCAACGATGTCTTTGACTACGAGACCGACCAGGTGGTTCACAGGGAGCGGGTATTGCCCAGAGGGGAGATGAGCCAGACAACGGCCAGGATATACGCGCTGGTCTTGCTCATAGGCTCTCCGTTTCTCTTTCTCTTCATCAACCGACCTTCTTTTGTCAATGCTTCATTGGCAGCTCTGCTGCTGTTCTTGTACTCGTGGAAACTGAAAAGCAGCAGCGGCGTCATCGGCAATCTGGTCGTGGCGCTGCTGGCTAGCAATGGTGTTCTCGTCGGCGGTTTCGTTGGACAAGTTGCCAACTTGTCACGTGTGATTCCGCTGGCTATCTGTGTGTTCTTCGCCACCGTCGCCCGCGAAATCGTGAAAGACGTTGAGGACTTGCCAGGAGACCGGACGACACGGGTGCGGACGCTCCCCATGCTGATAGGGCCCCGGCGGGCCTCCCGACTGGCGGCCTTCTCCCTGTGCCTGGCGATCCTGGCCACCTATCTGCCCTATCAACAGGCTATCTTTGGCCAGGTGTATCTCATCGTCGCTTCGGCGGTCAACGTAGCCGTGCTGTATACCGTCCTCAGGCTGGCGCTGGGGACAGGCGAGGGGTTCAGCGTAACGCAGCGACTCATCAAAGCAGAGATGTTCCTCTACATCCTGATCTTCCTGTTGTCGGCGTTGTGTTCGTCGTAGGACAAGTTGCCAACTTGCCTTACAGACGGCTTCCACACCTTGTGATTGTCCTGTTGACCGCCCTGTTCGTTAAAGGCATGCGACCGCCATGAGTGTCTACCAGTACCTGTTGGATACCATCCAGCGAAAAGGCGCTTGTTTCCTGCTGTTGATTGATCCCGACAAGCAGCCTCCTGAAGACGCCCAGGACATGGCCCAGAAGGCTGTCCTGGGCGGAACGGATGCGCTGCTCGTCGGCGGCAGCTTTTTGTACACCGACCATTTTCACCAAACGCTGGAGGCCATCAAGTCTTCAGTGCAATGCCCAGTCATCCTGTTCCCAGGAGTATCAGGACCCGCTGCGCAGATATCTCCCCGCGCTGACGCCATTTTGCTGCTGAGTCTGGTCAGTGGGAGAAACGCGCAATACCTGATTGGCGAGCACGTCCGAAGCGCTCTGTGGATTGACCGGTGTGGGCTGGAGACGATTCCCACTGCCTACATGCTAATCGAGTCCGGGGGGATGACCTCTGCTGAGTTCCTCAGCGGCACCAGGCCGATTCCCCGCGACAAGGGCGAGATCGCCATGATCCACGCCCTTGCTGCTCAGCAATTGGGCATGAAGCTGGTGTACCTGGAGGCGGGCAGTGGGGCGCAAAATCCCGTGCCGGATGCGATGATCGCCAGGGTCAGGAGTCGGGCTAACATCCCCATCATCGTGGGCGGCGGCATCCGCCATCCGGAAACCGCTCGCTGCAAGGTGGAAGCCGGCGCGCAGATGATCGTCATCGGCACGGCCATTGAGCAACATCCGGACCAAAGCCTGTTGCGAGGATTTGCAGAGGCCATGCATTTCGCGTCTTCACGTTTCACGCCCAATCGGCAGTGAAAGAGTACACCATGCATCCCCTAAAAGACTTGAGAGACGCCTCGATCAAACTAAGCCATCGAACCGTTGGCAAGATACTGAGCAAAGTGGCTATGTCCAGCGGCGATGATTTCGTAGACCTACTCAAAATGACGATCGCTGTGTCGAGGCATGAAGAGCTTAACTGTTTCGTAAGTGGCATTATTGAAATGCTCGGCGATCCTGAGCACCCGGCCTCCGCTTTCTTTGAGCGGGTAATGGGCTATCTTTCTCCTTACGGGAGACAGCGGCTTTTTCAAACACTGCTGTACAATTGTTGGATCTGGGGCCACCTCCGCCGCAAGCGCTTGACCGAGATTCATGGCATCGCCAACTTTCCTATCGTGCTGGTCTTGAGTCCAAGCAACGCCTGCAATCTCAAGTGTGAGGGATGTTATGCCAGCGGATATGGGCGAGCGGACTCCCTTCCACCTTCGTTGGTCACGAGGATCTTGGAGGAATGTGAGGAGCTGGGGATCTTTCTCGTGGTGCTCAGCGGAGGGGAGCCCTTTCTCTATCCTCATACCATGGAGTTGATCGAGAAGTACCCGTACTTCTTCTTTCACATTTACACGAACGGAACGTTGATTACCCCGGCGATTGCCGAGAAGCTGTCTCAATTGGGGAACGTGCTGGTATTGATCAGCCTGGAGGGGTTTCAGGAGAGTACAGACCAGAGAAGAGGGCCGGGCGTCTTTGAAAGGATCCAGGAATCTCTGGCATATCTCCGGGAGTACCGGGTTCCCTTTGGAACATCCATTACCGTGACCCGCCGTAACCTGGAGGAAGTGACCTCTTTTGCCTTCCTCGATTTTCTGATTGACCAGGGCGTATTGATGAATTATTATTTCATGTACGTTCCTGTGGATGGGAGCGGCGATTTTTCACTGATGCTATCTCCTGAGCAAAGGGATTATCTCAGAAGCAGGCTGAGGGCTATCCGCAGCAACATCCCTCTTCTGATCATTGATTTCTGGAACGATGGCCCTTATGTGAGAGGATGCATTGCGGGGGGTAGAAGGTATTTCCACATCAATGCCAAAGGTGATATGGAGCCCTGTGTCTTCACTCACTTTGCCACGGATAATATCAGGGACACCACGATTCTGGAGGCTCTGAAAAGCCCGCTCTTCACAGCCATTCGAGCCAAGCAGCCTTATACTGCAAACCATCTTTGTCCTTGTATGATCATAGATTCTCCCTGGGTGGCACGGGAATTGATAGAGAAGTACGATGCTAAGCCAACTCATGACAAAGGTCTAAGCATCTACTTCGATCACTACGATAAGCTTCTTGAGTTTTCGCGAGAATATAGAGAAATAGCCGACGAGGTTTGGAAAGAGGAATGGCACGGAAAGGGGTTCTTCGAGTAGGCCCTCCCTACAAAATCCTGAGTCAGGGGAGTCCCCAACTTGTTCGGGGTGTCGAGGAGTCCAGAGACCTCTGCTGGCTGACGATGTGCGGGTTGGTTTCGCTGTCCCTCGTGGCATTGGTGCTCGGTGGCTGCAAGGCGGCCAGTTCCACCACCAGCCGGGCGCGCGAGGCGGAGGATCTCTCCGCCCTGCACGAGCAGGCGGTGGCGCTGCATCGCGAGCGGCGGCTGAAAGAGGCCAGCGCCCTCTACGTGCAGGTGCTGGAGCGTGAGCCACCGAGAGAGCCGACGCAGGAGGAGTGGGCACTGGTGTTGCGCTATGCTCCGCGCCTCTTCGTCACGCCGACGGAGTTCTTCCCCCTGAAGGACTTTGCTGCCGTGCTGCATCCGGAGCAGCCGCTCATCGCCTACCACATGTTCTGGGAGGACGACATTGACTTCCCCAACGACAACGACCCTTGCGACCACGAGGTGGTGTGGGTGGAGTACGATGCGGCCAGCGGCGAAGTGACCGGCGTCTATGCCTACTACCACGGAGACATCCTCAGCGGCGAGGCAGCGGCGGCCGACGCCAACGCGCACGGCGGGCGGCCCTGGGTCGGCGTGCAGTGGGGGAAGCACGGCTCTCTGGTGGTTGGCTGGGAGAAGCTGCGGACCGAGAGCGTCTGGCTGGATATGAAAAGAACCCATCTCCGGCTGCACGACGAGGGGCACCGGCAGCTTAACCATCCATTGGCCCGGGGCTGGCCGCGCGCCTTCGAAGGCTCCTGGGACGAGTTCGTGGATTTCTCACAATTCGTCGAGCCGCGCGAGTGGCTGGAGTCAGAGGGCATGGTCATGGTCAGCCGTTGGCCCAATGCGGTCATTGACCAATACTTTCTGCGCTACAACTTCTATCCCAAGCCGGAATGGCCTGGATAAGCTCAGTAGGCGGAGAATTACCAGCAGAGGCGGCTCCCCCGCCGCCGATTAGCGGGCGTGGGAGCCCGCTCTGCTTCAGGATTTCCATCTACTGAAGCTTGAAAGTCAAGGTGTCTAACTATGTCTGAGATCATCACCGTTCACAAGCTCTCCAAACAATACAACCCGCCCCATGGCCCGATGGCCATTAACGAGATAGATCTCCAGATCAACGAGAGCGAGATCTTCAGTCTGTTGGGACCCAACGGTGCGGGGAAAACTACCCTCATCGCCGTGCTCTGCGGGCTTTTCCCGCCTACCAGCGGGGATGCCGTGATCGCCGGCCACAGCGTGGTGCAAAACCCCATGGCGGTGAAGCAGACCATCGGTGTCGTCCCGGAGGAGATCGCCTTGTACCCCCAGCTTTCCGGTCGCCAGAATCTGCGGTACTTTGGCCTGCTCTACGGCCTGAGCGGACGGGAGCTTCCCGAAGCCATGGACGACGTGCTGGAGGTCATCGGGCTGACGGATCGTGCCGATGACAAGGTGGGCCATTATTCCAGTGGCATGAAGCGGCGGCTGAACGTAGGGGCGGGGCTGCTGCACAAGCCCCGCATCGTTCTTTTAGATGAGCCAACGGTGGGGCTTGATCCGGAGAGCCGTCGCCGTATTCTGGATCTGGTCTTGCAGCTCAAACACGAGGTTGGCACCACGATACTCTACACCACCCATTATATGGAGGAAGCGCAGGAACTCAGCGACCGAGTGGGCATCATCCACCACGGCAAGATCATCGCCCTGGGCACCCCCGATGAGCTGATCCAAACCATCCATGCGGGAGACACGTTGCGACTGCACGTCGGGGTGTCCCAGGTATCGGCCCCTGTGCTGGATGCTTTGGGACAGGTGAGGGGAATCAAAGGGGTCTTGTCAGAGGGGGAGGCCATCACCCTGTCCCTGTTGCAGGCCGCCGACGTGCTGCCCGAAATCCTGCGCATCATGCAGGAGGCAGGCATCGTCGTCAGCTCACTGACGGTCCAGCAACCGAATCTGGAAGCCGTCTTCCTGCACCTGACAGGGCAGAGGCTCACGGTGGTGTCAGAGTGAAGAAGCTCTGGGTGATTGCCTGGAAAGAGATTGTCTCCCGATTCACAGACCCCATCGTGCTCCTCTTCACCATCGCCATGCCGCTGGCCATTGCTGCGCTGATCAATCTGGCTTTCGAGGGCGTTGTCCTGGGGGAGGGCATTCCGGACACGAACATTCCGGTCGGGATCGTCAATCAGGACAAAGGCGGGCAATGGGGGAACTTTGGCGAGATCTTCGTGCGCGCCATGCTCCCGGATACTGAGGTATCCCTTTTCCCCGGCGAGTCGCCCTTTGAGCTGTTTACGGTGCGTGAGATCGAAGACGAAGAGCAAGCGCGGCGTTTGGTTGAGCGGGAAGAACTGGTCGCTGTGCTGTTGGTCCCCCCCAACTTCTCCGAGGCTTTGGCGTCTGAAAGGGCCACCATTGAGGTGTACATCAACGACCGATATGGATTCAGGGGAGTGATGTTCGGGAGTGTGGTCAAGATCCTGGCGAACGTCATCTCCACCGGCGAGGCGACCGTGCGTGCCACGGTCAGGGTCCTGGCCAGAGACCCCCGCACCAGGGCGCAACTGGAGTCCGGCCAGTTGAACGAGGCCATGTCCGATCTGGCTCTCACTGCAGCGATGCCAGAATCAAACCCCATCCAGATAAGCCTGCTCAGCAACCCTGGCCAATCGGCTCAAGTCGAGCTGACGCGCTACCTTGCCGCAGCCCTGGCGATTACGTTTACCGGCTTCACGGCTTTGATGGGGAGCGCCTCCCTCTGGCAGGAAAAGGCGCAATGGACCCTGCAGCGGATGGTGATTACCCCAACCCGGCTGAGGGTCATTCTGGGAGGGAAGGCCGCGGGAACGTATTTGAATGGTTTGATCCAGATGGGGGTGCTGGTCGGGGGCATGGCCGCTGTGGAGCGACTGCTGAGCAGAGGCCCTAGCCAGGGGATGCAGATGGATCCTCTTGGCCTTCTGGTGCTCATTCTGGCTGTGGTGGCGGCGGCAACGGGCGTTGGCGTGATCATCGCCGGCCTCGCCAGAACGTATACCCAGGCCGCGAACTATGGCAGGGCGTTCCTGTTGTTGATGGGGCTGGTTGGTGGGATCTTCGTCCCTATTCAATTATTTCCCAGGTCGTTCGATGTGTTGTCTTGCGTAACGTTTCATCGTTGGGCCATGGACGGATATTTGAAACTGAGTCTCGGGGGCAGTGTGGTCAGCATCTTGCCCCACACCTTGATCCTGGCAGCAATGGGATTGCTGTCTTTCGTCATTGGGGGCTGGCTCGTGAGACGGCGCATTGGATTCGTCTAAAACGTGTCATTGCGAGTCTTCTGTGTCGCATCGCGTCATCTGTAGGGTGTAGAAACGTCCCACCCTCACCCTGCCCCTCTCCCTGCGAGGGAGAGGGGATGTGCTCCCTCGCCCCGTTGGGGAGAGGGCTGGGGTGGGGGGAAGTTTCTGAGTAGTCTTCCATGGCGCGGTGGCGCTGCCCATCATGTAAGAAACGGGTTCATACGCAATCCACACATTTTTAATGTGTGGTGTCCCATGAACCGCGAACGTTCGGGCTCTTGAGGCACTACACTTTAAAAAGTGTAGTTTGCAACTGGCTTTCCTATGGAGCTTGTTTCTTAGAGGCGGCGTTTTCTGCAACGCCTGTCCTGCGCTTGTCGTAAGGAAAGCAAACTCCCGCTCACAACAGTAGTGGTATAGGTTGGTAACAAGCAATGCGCAAGCTGTGGATCATTGCCTGGAACGATCTCCAAACAGCGCTCCAGAGCAAGCAGAATTGGTTCCTCCTGCTGGCCTTGCCGGCACTGATCATCTATCTGGCTGGCCTGGGAGCCCAGGGAGTGGCGCGTAATGTCCCGGCCTTGATCCGAGTGGACGTCCTGGACTGGGATGACAGCGTAGCTTCCAGGGACGTCGTCGCTGCTCTGACAGAGACCAGCGCCAGGCTGCTCATCTGCCCGGCGCTTGCCCTGAGCCGCGCCGAAGGGAACAACAATCCTGTGGATGGGTGCGCCCTGGGCAGAGCGTCGTTGTCCCCCGCGTTGGCCCAGGAGCGTTTGGCTGACGGGGTAACCTCTGCTATCATCACCCTTCCTGAAGGGTTTGCCGAAGCGCTGGAGAAAGGAGACCGGGTGACCCTGGTTTTCCAATCCGGCGCGGCATCCATCGCTTCGGACATCGCTTACGTGGCCCTGCGGAACTCGGTCATTGAAATGGGTGGCCCCATCGTCGCCGCCCGATTGAGCACGCAAATGGTAGAGTCATTTGGCTTCGGAAGCGGGCCGGAGCTGTACGCCGCTCAACTGGCGGCTGTGAAGGCATCCTGGACGGATACCCTGCCCGTTCAGGCTACGACCGAATTCACTCAGCGAAATGAAGGGCTGAATGATAACCGCATTGTGGGCGCCCAGGTGTTAGAGAACGGCTTCAGATTGTCTACTCCCAGCATCACGGTGATGTTCGTCATGGTCAGCATATTGGGGATGACCCAGGCGCTGGCCGAGGAACGAATGACGGGGATATTGCAAAGGCTGGGGATGATGCCCGTCAGCAAGGTTCAGTTGCTCGGCGGCAAACTGTTGTCGGTCTATGTCATGGGGTTGCTCCAATTCGCTGCTCTGCTGGCTTTTGGGAAGTTGCTCAAGGTTGATTTTGGCGACTCGTTGTTGGCGGTGGTCCTGGTGGCAGGCTCGTACGTGCTGGCCATCACTGCCCTGGCCCTGGCATTGGCGGCCCTGGTGCGCACGCCCCAGCAAGCCACGGGAATAGCGACCTTTGCCTACATGGTGCTCGCCCCTCTGGGCGGGGCCTGGTGGCCGCTGACTTTCGTGCCCGCCTGGATGCAAACGCTGGGGCACATCTCGCCGATTGCGTGGTGTCTGGACGCCTTCAACGCGCTCATATTCCACCAGGGGACATTGCCCGACGTCCTTGAGTCCGTAGGCGTGCTATTGATCTTCGCGGTGGTCTTCTTCGTCTTCGGGGTGAAGAAGTTCCGTTACCAGCAATCAACAGCCCAGGGTGTCACCAGCGTCTTGCCCTACTTCTAGGGCAACTATTGACCGCGATTCGTTACGAATGTACGAATCTACGAATTTACGAACTTACGAACCCCAGAGGTCCTACAGGTGCCCGAGCCATCAACACAGCCTCAGGTGAAGTCGCATGGCGCTTCTTTGCCTCCATTCTGGCATAAAGGCCGATTCATCATCATACCCGTCTTGTTAGTGGCCTATGTTTTGATGGGGATTGCCATCGAACGCAGAACTCTAAAAACAGTTACACAGATTGACTTCAGTGTTTACTGGGCTGCCTCCAAGCTGTTTATCCAAAACCAGGACATATACGACGGAAGCCTGACCAGTGGTCTGATCAGAGCCCTTGACCTGGAGTACATAGATGACAGCGATTACATCTATCCGCCTTACCTGGCCGCTGTGCTTGCCCCACTGACCCGCTTGCACCCTCTGAAGGCGGGGTTCCTGTGGTATTT
>CAZQDO010000195.1:0-3092 GCA_964592085.1 uncultured Anaerolineae bacterium
GTGTAGTGCCGGTCGTTGAGTCGCTCACTCCCATCGGGGTTCTTGCCGCGATCCTTGTTCCAGTTGATGGTGAACCGGCTGCGCAGCACGCCAGCCGTGACGAAGGGGCGGATGTTGAGACGCACGCCGTCGTTGAGATCAGGGTTCCAACCGATGGGCTGCTCGTGGAGCGGCTTCCAGCGCACATAGATGTCGTAGGGCGGCTCGCCTTCGCGGATGAGTTCCAACTTCTTCTTCAGTTCCAAAGCAGCCACCAGGCGACCTTCGGCGCCAGGGATGTTGGCATCCCCCTCCTCGCACTGCTTGTTGATCCAATCGCCCAGGTAGGTGTAGATCAAACGGCCCAACAGGGCATGATCCAGTTTGTGATAGTTGACCAGGACCGAGAAACCGTCCTTGCGCCCGTCCCAGATGTGCCAGATGAAGGGACGATTCTTGAAAAATTTGCAGTGCTGTGCAAAGAAACCATCCATCAGCCACTGATGCAGGCTCTTTCCCCGAAAACTGGCGTCTTCTAGCAGTTTACCCACTTCTTCTGGAGAATACGCTTCGGCTATAAGAGCTCGCAGTCGCTCAGCAGCAGTCAGCTCACCGGCCGCAGCGGGCAGGCAGACGATGCCGTCCTGATCGGCGTGTTTATCGTAACGATCAGACCCCGGTTCTGGCCATCTATACCCTAACAAGCGAGCAGCAGCGACTTGGAGCGGTTCGGTAGTATCGGCTGGGTTGCCCTTGAACAGCCACTGAGTCGGATCATTTGAGTGAGGTTCGGGCAGCGGGCCAGCTTCATCAGCTACCCTTTGCCAGTACTTTAGATCAAACGGTACCTTAACTAGCGTTGCATTTGTGACATTTAACTTCTGATCAATGCGGCGCACTGCTCTGTGGAACTCCGGGGATGAGCAGAAGGCCCATATTGCACGTAGATGGGAAGAGTCTCGTGGGATAATTACGGCGCAGTTGTTGTCAAACAATTCTCCTGTATAGAGGCTGGCAGGTAAGTTCTGCATTGAGCTAACGGTAATGCCTGTTTTACCCCAACACTCACCACCCCTTCGCCAGCTACCTCCCAACCTACCTTCTAGAGTTTTTATGAAGTCGGCAAATTGCCCTTCACCGTTTTCCCAAAAAAATATCTGTGTTCTCCCACCATAAGCGAGGGTTTCAGAAACCGTTGTTTGTTGAAGTTCCCATCCGTTTGCCACCTCAGGAAGCTCCCAAAAACACCGCCCGAAACGTGCGTAGTCACCACTGCAAATGCCTGCATACGCATCAGCATAATGTTTTAGAAGCGTTCCCTGTGCAGTTTCCTCTAATGAGAGGCGAGCATCCGGATTGTTGAGTTGTCCTTCCTGTAATATGAAGCAGAAAGAGCCTGATCGCAGAAGCTTGGCTTTTTCAGCGGCAGTGCGAGGAGCAGATGCATCCAGAGCAGCGATAGAGTGCGAGATCGTCGGAAGCTGATTGCTGAACACGGTTAACGCAACATTAACAACTTCACCGCTTATCGTATCAAATGCGCCAGGCCCCAATCGTGCTACTAAATCCCACTTTGCTTCTTTCAAAAGCCGCTTACGGAGTTTCCTATAAGAACCAAGAAACGTCCAGTTTTGTGGTGTGACAAGTGCAAAAGAGCATCCACTCTTCGTGAAACTTAGACAGCGTTCAGCGAAAACAGTGGCCAAATCTGCTTTCGAATCTGCATAACGACTTTCGCAAAAGCCTCTTAACGTATTCCCCTGTCTGCCTCTCTTTAAGTAGGGTACATTGGTTGCGACTAGGATATACCTGCCAGTAAGCAATTTGGCAGCCCTGGTTACCCCCACGGCCGCCTCACCAAAGATGGCACTGGTGGGATCGTCACTAGTCTTTTCTTGCCGTAACGCTTTCTCCAATAACGGTTTGATCTCATCATAATCTGAAGCGAACATCCGCTCTTCCAACGGAATGTCAGCTGGATTGATTAAGCTCCCTAAATCAGGCGCATTACTGAACAAGTAGTATAGCTGTTCTAACGTCCGCCTGGCCTTCTCATCATCTCCTGCCATCTTCGTCCAGGTAGTCAGTTGCCCTTGCACAGCTATCCCTGAGCAAGCGATGTGTGGTAACGGCACTTCCCGGTAGCCACCTGCTTTCCAGGCGGCAAACACCAAAGCAAAGGCCGCAATCTGCGTACAGCGCGGGTCTATCTCCAGACCGAAGAGATTGTCGCTGATCACCGCATCAGCTGCGTCCGCCCCGGAAAGCCCATCTTCTTCCATGCGCATCCTGCGCAGCATGTCGAAAGCCACCACCAGGAAGTGCCCCGAGCCACAACACGGATCCATGACCGTCACTTCAGCGGCACGCTTGGGCCAGCCAGGGAAGGTCCCGGCGGCGGGGACCCTGGACCCCACCTCTGCCCCCACTCCTGCGAGGGGAGGGGAACCCGCCCCCGCCGGCCCTTCTGACCCCTTGGCTTCGCTCAGGCTAGGCTCTGGGGGAGGGGAGTTGGCTTGATCGCGCCAACGCAGGTACTTCCACTCCTTGATCAGAGGGCTATCAGGATGGCGAGCGGCCCACCAGGCGCCCAGCGTGTTCTCCAGCAGGAAGCGCACCATGTAATCCTCGGTGAAGAGCTGGGTGACCGGGTACAGGTCGGCGCCACCGATCTTGCGCTCGCTGCGGTTGACCTCGTCTTTCCTTTTGCTCTGCCAGAACTGGTAGACCCAACCCAAAGCATCGTCGGCAGTAAAGAAGACCGACGGCAAGTCCATCAGGATGCGCTCCAGTTCCAGCCGCCCTTCCGGCGCAAAACGTACCCGGGCTGAGGGGTCCTCCTGGCGGAAGATGCCGGGCAGCATGCTGCTGGCATAGCGGGCGGCCAGGCCCCAGGCGTCCGGCTCGCCCTCTTCAGACGCCAGCTCTTCACAATCCTGCAAAGTGACCGGCACGCCTGAAGGGTGCATGAGCAGATTGTTTTCAGCCAGGAAGCGGGCGAAGAGCATACGGTGCCAGCCCTCGTAAGCCACCTCCTCGACTAGGGGCTCGAAGCCATCTGGATGCAGTTCATCCCGCAACTGGCGGGCGCGAGCACGTAGGGCGACCCGCAG
>CAZQDO010000195.1:3102-8385 GCA_964592085.1 uncultured Anaerolineae bacterium
GCCAAGGCCAGCAGCGCAGCCTTCGCCGCGCGTTCGGCGGCTTCGCGGGCGTTGAGGATAGCAGTTTCCAGGGACGAACGGAGCTCAGCAGGAAGTGGCGGCATATCTCTCTACACATCTCCCAACAATTGGCTAGACATTCCGGTAATCCCAATATTCCAGCGCAAATTTCAAGATCTTGTCCCTTCGTTTCTGAACCGATTGTTCGTCCCAACGCGGCGAACCTATCCGAGAGGTACTTAAAAAATCACCCAACTCGTTCTGCGTCTTGAACGGCGCACGTTGAAAATAGCGCTCGTTCTTATATTCAATGTCCCAGTTGGATTTGCTGATATTGGCCGAGAGCGGGTCTATGGTCAGGTTGCCCAGGCTGTGCAGATACTGCTCGGCAAATTTCTTGGTCATCGACGGAAGAAGGCTAAGATCGACAATCACTTTGGACTTCCTGGGATTCTCGGGCGCGATATGTTCGATGGACCATCTAAGTCTCCTATCCGCCGGTAGATACTCGTCATAGGACATCTCTGGTGCCACCGGCATCTCCGTTCGGCGCAAATGGTTTTCATATTTCCAAAACAGGTAGCGGATGTCTGATAGAAAAGCCGATTTGTATAAGTTCGGCGCCGACAAGTAACTACGGAATTCACTGTCATTTGCAAAACGCTGGATGAATTCCCTCAGCCTACTGATAAGACGGTCGAAATCTCCCTCGAAGTCACGGGCAAGCCGGTAAATGAAATCCCTGCCCGTGTTGGCACGGCGCCGGCGCACTCCCCATACCCTGAAACTGATTATTTCCGCCAGGCGGACAATTCTCTTGAAGTTGGGCTTTTCATCGGCCGGATCATATTTGAAGGTTTTCAGCAGGAGAGGGTAAAAGACCGCCTGCCTGCCGGTGGCAAACAAATCGAGCAGGCCATAGTCTCCCAGGTTGAGCTGGAGCAATCTCATGACCCCGTACGATTCGCGAAGTTCCCGGCTATATTTGTCAATGTAGCCCATTGTGGCGGCGCGGTCTTGGGACGCAAATAGCTGATTCACTTTCTGCTTGACCATCTCCACGTATAGCGTGTATTCCCTCTTCTTGCGATCGGCTACCCACCATTCAAAGGCGATGAAGTGATATTGGAGGACCGAGTCTTCCCCGATGCCTTTGTATTGGATGGCTTCGAAGTCCCGGTATATCTCGATGAAACTGCTCTGGATATGCTCTAACGCGGTTTCGGGATCATCCGAGGCCAGATAGGTCTTGTGCATCAAGAAGCTCTTGGTCTTCTCCAGATTGCTCAAAGGTCTCCCGCGATCGTTAGTGGTTTCGAAGATTAGGGTGGCCTCGGCATTGTCCTCAACCGAATAGGTCAATAACTTAGTACGCCTTACCTTGGACACCAGTTGTTGCAATGTCTCAGGAGAATACGTTTCAACCCGGTCTCGGAGATACTTTTTTGCCTCCCAAAGCCGTCTTTGGGAAGGGGTGCGGATGAATTCCGAGCCATCGTTGTCCTGCAAAATATACGCGGCAAAAAACTCATGATCATCCTGCAAAACGTGAAGTTTGTACCGGCCACCATAGCGGACGTAAGTTGCCACCAGCAGATCAACTTCATCTCCCAGAGCTGCTAGCCGGTCCAGGATCAATTTCATATAGATCATTAAGGTAGTGATGCGCTGTTGCCCGTCGACGATTTCGATGATCTCAAACTCGTCCTGGCTTTCCTCCTCGCGGAAGAGGATGGTGCCAAAGAAATAGTCTTTACCCACAAATTGAGTCTCAAAATCGTCGCAGAACTCCTGGAGTTGCCTCTCTTCCCACGCGTAGGCGCGCTGATACTGGGGGATGCGAAAGACCTTGGTCCCATCAAACAAGCTATGAATGGTGATCTGGCCATTTTGCATGGTTGCCCTCCTGCGAGATTACAGAATCACAGGTTTTCCGTCATCGACATGCTTCATTATCTCTGCACGCAATGCTTCCAAGTAGGCCTCCACATCGGCGGCGGTCTTTAAGGTGGCGTGCGGGAGTTGGACCCGCACCGCTTGGGGCACCAGCCGGCGGGCTGCTTCCTCGCGGGCACGCCCTACCCAGCCGGGCAGGGCGGCAATGCGGTTCTCCCAGCTAGAGAGGGGAGAGGCCTCCAAGGTGGTCAGCAGCTCGGTCTCGGTGCCCACTCTCAAGTCCGGCACCGACTCGAGCGAATTGGCAGATAAGATCTCCTGTCGCTCCGACTCGGGCAACTCCTGCCATTCGTCGCTGGCCGCCAAGGCAGACAGCTCTCGCTCGCGTTCGGTGGCTAACCTGGCTCTGGCTTCCTGCACAGCCTGGCGCAAAGCGTCGGAAAGGCGCTGAATAAGGGGCGGCAGCGGGTCGGGGTCGACCAGCAAGGTTCGCTCTTGGTAGATGATCTCGATCTGCGGCGCCACTTCCGCTGCCACTGGCAACGACTCCGCATATGCAGACAGACATTGAAGTACCGTCCAGCGGGGCAGGCGCTGCTCAATCAAGGTTCGGGCGCGCGTCCACTCTTGGTAACTCTGCAGCAACTCATCGCGGTGTTCGGCAACGGCCACGAACTGCTCGTTACCCCCCATGGCCTGCAATTGCTCGACCAGGTGGGTAGCAGGTGGTCTGGGCAGCGGGGAGTCTCCGCCTGCCTCGTCGGCGAGTTCGCACAGGCGCTTGAGGACCAGGGGGATGGCCTCGGCCTCTTCGCCCGATTTCACCGGCAGGCCAACGTCGGTGATCAGTTTGCGAACTTGAATGCGCTGTAGGGCGGTGACGGTGACTCCCTCGCTGTAGAACTCCAGAGAGGGCAGCAGAGATTGGGATATCTCTTTGACCGAAATGAGCCGCCCATTGCGGGTGGCGCGCACAAAGCCGCCGGCCATCAGGGCCAGGATGGAGCCATCGACGGCGTCCTGCGGCCAACCATAGGGAGGTCCCTGAAACTTCTTGCGGACGTCCAGGCCCCGTTTGCCGGACCCGCCGATGTAATCGCGCACCAGCTTGGCGGCGGGATGCTTGTCCACGTCGCCCTGGTAGCCAACGGCGGCCAGGGCGTCGGGTGCACCTTCACCAGCGCGCCGGACGACGGTGCCCCAGCCGGATACATCGGCCGTGCGCAGTTCTGGGAAGAGACGCTCCAGGGCAGCTTCCACGGCAATTCGCACCGAGGACTGAAGGTTGCCTTCGCTGATATCCAGACCACCACCTTGATACACCCGTGCTGCAGCCAGCAAATCCTGGACCAAGCCCTTGACCTTGCCGCTCTCCAGGCGATGGCGGGCTTCCATCGCGCTGCGTGCTTCGACACCTTCGGGCGTGCTGGAACGGGGGTGCGCATCCAGTGTCTCATTGGCGGCCGCCTGGCTGGACAGGGCAGCCTTGAGTGCATCGGCATTCAGGCGGGGGATGAAGACGAAAACAATCGGGCTTTCGGTGCCCTCTCGCTGCGCATCTTCCCGCACTACCCGCTCCGAGACCGTCCATTCATCGCGCACCCAAATAGGAACCGCGCCGCCGGTAGTCTCGGGGACATCCAGGCCGAAGTGCAATTCAAACTTGCGGGGGATCTTGTTGACGCCCTGGGTAAAGGTCAGGCCTTTTAGCGCCCCCTGGATGGCGTTGCGCATCTGGGTGGTGCGATCGCTGGCAATCCGGCTGTCGTCGGCGTGGATGCGAGCATATCGGCCTCGGAAATCGGCTTCCCATTCAGCGCTCTCCCGTGTCTGCAAGCGGTATTCGTCGTCCACCTGCATAAGGACGCCCGCTTCGACCAAATCTTGCAGGACTTCGGGGATGCGCCGGCGCAACTCGGTGCTACCGGCCGGTAAATCTTCCACAATCAAGTCTGCCAGGGCGGAAGCGGTAGGGCGCACCCCCGTGGCGGCTACACCCTGCGTAGGCAATTTGCCGATCAAGAATATCAAGGCGCACAGACGTGAGCGCAGCGGTCCATCGGGGCCTTGTTTGACCTGCTCGGAAATGGTGAAATCCACGTCGCGTAACAGGACCGAGCTTTGCAGCATGTCCGGCTTGAGTTGGTCAAAAATAAAATCGGCTGACACAACGTTGCCTAATGGTCGCTCGGACACATCCCGCGTTGCTTCGTGTACGATGCGCAGTTGGGTGCGCAACTGGCCGGCTGTGCCGGCGGCATCGATGGCGCGCAGGACGCTCTCCCAGAAGCGCCGGCGCACGGGCAATAAGGGATAATCAGGAACCAAATCATTCACGTCTGTCGAGCGGGGGCCGATGCGCGTGCCGGCGAGCTGGCGATCGATCTCGCCACTGGCCTTATCCAGGACCGATTTGATTTGCGATTTCTTGTCCTCTTTCTTGCGCAAAACTACTTGACGCACTACCTGCTCGACGTCGGTGTCGGACAGGGTGACGCGCACGGTGAAGCGCCCCTGCAGCTTGGAGAGCTGCGGGGTAGCCTGCAAGGCTGCCTGACCCGTGGCGGCGAAAAGCAAACGACTGCCAAATCGGGAGGAACAGGCCTCGACGATGGTCTGAACCTGGAGGGCACGCTCGGAGTCTTCGCCGATGAACTGCTGCAACTCGTCAAACACCAGCAAGGTCAGGGGATATTTTCCCGGCGTGGTTGACTGCAGAGCCAGGATATCCTCCATGGTGAGCAGCATTTCTTCATCCGAGATATCGTCGCGGTTGGGATACTGAACCTTGAACAAGCCCCGCGCCTCGGCCGGCGAGCTGGAAAACTCCGGGTAGACTTCCAGCAGGCTATTGGCCAGGATGGGCGATACATACATGTTGTTGAGCTCTTTGGCGAAATCTTTGTCGCTGGCCTCGACCTTGCTCTTAACGTCCTCGTAGTAGTCATTCTGATGTAGCCAAATCACGAAGCGAGCCGGGGCATATTGATCAGGCAAGCCCGCATTGCGGAAGAGAATGCCCAGAAGGGCCAGGCGTACGCTGCGCCCCGCGCCAGCTCCCAGGGTGCCGGCCGCAGACCACAGGCCGCCAGCGCGCTTGCCTTGGACTGTTAATTCTTGTAGAAGATCTGTTATCTCGTGGGGTAAGGTGGTCAAGGCACGCGCCGAAGCCCCCTCGGGAAAGGTCACGTCGCGCCAGAGATATTCCAGAACCCGCACAAAATGCGACTTGCCCGAGCCATAGAAGCCGCTCACCCAGGCGGCCCTCTGCTCCGGCCGGCTGAGGTCCGAAAGGTAGGATGAGAGGATGCGCTCCAATCCTCTGGCATACTCGCCTTCGCACACAAACGTCCTCAACTCGTACCGGAGCGTGGCTAACTGCTCAGC
>CAZQDO010000195.1:8395-10295 GCA_964592085.1 uncultured Anaerolineae bacterium
GGGTTGCTCAAGCCGATCCAGGTTGGTCAGGTAAGTGGACAGAATACGCTCCAGGCCTCGGCGATACTCGCCTTCACACACGAAATGGGTAAGTTCGTAGCGTAGAACGTCCCACTCCTCCGGGGTGCGGGGCGCGAGGACCTTGGTCACTCCATCGTTGGGGATGGTGGCGGTGGTGGGATCGGTGAGGAAGACTTCGCGATTCTTGATCATCTATTCACTTCCTGTCTGCAGCAGAAATGGGAACGGCCAGATAGTTCCAGCCATCGCGAGCGTCCAGCAGGCGATAATTTGAACCATCCCGACGGCCAGGGAAAAATACCAGCAATCGGCCGTGAATATGCGAGGCAACTTCCTCCATAAGCACTGAAGCTCGAGCCAGGCCGAAGAGGGAGCCAATACCTAGCACGGCTACAACCGTGTTGTCATCGACGTTAGCAGCAGTTAGGCCGTCAATAACCAGGTTGGCCACATAATCGGCGTAGTCCTGGAGCGCCAAGTCCATGTCTTCGGGTTGCTCGAAGTAGGCTTCGTGATACTCATGGTCGGCCATCCAGTGCGCAAAGCTGTCGGTGATATCGACGAGCGACCAGGTGTGTTTGGCACGCACGGTGGCCATCTCAAATTCAGATACGTGCAGACGCAAGCGCCTTTCCTGGGCGGGGTCATAGATGGCAAACCAAACTCGCTGCGGACCGGCCAGTGACTGGTCCCAGGGCAGTTTTACGGTTTGTTCATACTCCTGCACTAAGGCCTGGATTTCGTTCATGTGCGCCCTCTAACCCTTTCTCCCGAAGAAGGTAGCGGAAGCTAACGTCTGTCACTCCGCCGCTGTGGCGGTACTCCAGCCAGCCATGCTGAGAGGCAACAACCGCCTGGTTGTGAAGAACGTGGGGTGGTGCATCAAGCAACTGGCACCAAAGCGTGTCGAACAGGGCATCGCCGCGAAGTCCGGTGAGATAGCCCAGGAAAAGCGAATAGGCCACAGACGTGGGGTGACATTCTGCCGTGGCGCGAATTTTGTTGGTTCGGCCCTTTAGATGACCTGACTGAGTCCAGGATGATGCAATGTGTCTGCCAAAGTTGGCCAGAGTGGTCTCATTAAACCTGCCTGGAAAGCTCTCATCGACGGTCCTCGAAATCATTTGCGGTGTTACTGAGGCGTGAGGGGGCGTTCTCAAGATGAGATCACCAGTCGCTCGAAGAATGGGGTCCCTGGCGATGGCACACAACAGTGCGACCATAGGCTGGGCATCTGGATCTTGTGCCCAGACATCCCTCAGGGCACGGAAGATAAGGAAGTCCCCACTGAGAGCGTACAACTCTCGTAGTCGTCGGAATGACTCTTTACGCGTGGAGTCCGTATGTTTTAACAGGACATTTTCTTCCAGAATTGCAAGGCGATATTCTTCTTGACCTGCACAGTTTGGAAACGCTCCAAGAAGTAAGCGAAGTTCGGAGAGCATGATAGTGCGGCTGCTATGTGCACCAAGCCCATCAAGCACAAAGCCATACGAGACGGCCTGCTCAGGGATTGTTAATGGCACGTTGAATCGCTCCTTAAAGTGCTGTCCTCAGCCTGCGACAGTACAATTCTCGATGGTAGGTGTGATAATACAATAATTAGCGTAGGAAGGCAACCGTATTGGGGAGTCGCAATCTCAGACCTTCTACTTTTGTGGCCTCTGAGCGCTCATACCGCGTGCTCTTGCAGTGCCTTGCGCAGGGCCTTCTTGTGGCTAGCACGAGGGAACGACGCCGCTCGGGATGCGATGAGGTTGGTCACGCCGCCTTGTTGGTGCACCGCCCTCTCGACGATCAGCAGGTGCGCGGTGTGCAGGATGCGCCGGTAGTGGGTGTAGATCTGGGGGGCGTAGGATGACGTCGATCAGGCCAAACT
>CAZQDO010000196.1:0-1476 GCA_964592085.1 uncultured Anaerolineae bacterium
GTCCAAGTGGGAGTGGGGCGGCTACTTTGACGTGTATCGGATTCGGCTGGACGGTACGGGCAACGAGTGTCTCACCTGCGACCACCCGGACCTTCACAACAAGCACATCGGCAACCCAGCCTTTCACCCGGAGGGCCGCTGGCTGCTCTTTCAGGCCGAGAAGCAGGATCACGAGTGGGCCCCGACAACGAGCCCCGGCCGAGGACCCTATAACGACCTGTATGTGATGGACCTGGAATCGGAACCTCCCTACGACGTCTACCAGTTGACCGACGTCAGGTCGGGTTACCCCGGAGGGGGGAGCCTTCACCCCCACTTCTCCCGCGACGGAGAGCAACTGGCCTGGGCAGACCTGGAGGGTGGCGGCGGTGACTGCTACGGCGACTGGCGGATCGCCGTAGCGGACTTCGACGACCAGGATCCAGAACTGACTAATGTCACCTACTACGAGCCGGGTGACGAAACGGAATGGTACGAGACGCAGGACTGGTCGCTGGACGACTCAGGGATATACTTCTCCTGCGCGCCTCTCAGTGGTCAGGATGACCGGACGATGGAGTTCTGCTACCTGGACCTGGCGACCGAAGAGTTCACGCGGCTGACGGAAACGTCGGGCCTGAGCGGAGAGCTGGACGAGTGGGACGAGCACGGCAAAATCGCGCCTCGCGGCGACGCCATCACCTGGATGACCAGCACCGGCTATGAGCTTGACTACAGCAATTGTGAGTTCCTCGACTGGCTGGAGACCGATCTGTGGATCATGAATACCGACGGCACCGGGAAGACCAAGCTCACCCACTACAATGAGCCCGGCTATCCGGAGTATGACCCGGACGGCGTTGGTGTCAGCGATCACTGCTGGAATCCAGACGGGACGAAGCTGGCGGTTGAGGTCTACTTCAGGGGGACTCAAACGCCGAAGATGAAGATCTTCCACTTCTCCCGCTGCGGCGATGGAGTGTGCAATGGGCCGGAGACGGCGGAGAGTTGCCCCCAGGACTGCGCCGAGGCTCCGGACTACGAGGTGGTGAGCATCACGACCTTGACGACGGATGGAGGCCGGCTGGATTGGTCCCACGACGGCCAGTGGGTCTACTACGACAGCCTGGAGCCAGACGGCTTCTGGGACGTGTACCGCATCCACCCCGACGGCACTGGCAACGAGTGCGTCACCTGTGACGAGCCAGAGCTGCCCAACAATAACATCGGCAACCCGACCTCCCACCCGGACGGCCGCTACCTGGTCTTTCAGGCGGAGAAGGCCGAGCACGAGGGGCCAATAGGGGATCTGAGCACCGGCCCCGGTCGCGGTTACTTCAACGACCTGTGGGTGCTGGACTTCGAGACCGGCAGCTTCCACCAGTTGACCGACGTGAGGTCCGGGTTCCCGGCCGGCGGCACCCTCCATCCCCACTTCAGCAACGACGGCACCAGGCTCCTCTGGAGCGACATCGAGCGCTTTGACGGTCGCTTTGG
>CAZQDO010000196.1:1486-10257 GCA_964592085.1 uncultured Anaerolineae bacterium
CCCTCACCCTCCACCTGGAGAACCACCAGTATTACAACCCCGGCCCTCAACCACTCTGGTTGGAAGCCCACGGTTGGGGTCCGGACGATTCCTGGATCTACTTCACCTGCACGCCCGTGGCAGGGATGGATGACTACAACCAGGACATCTGCTACCTGGACCTGGAGACCGAAGAGCTCTCGTGGCTGACCTTCACCTCTGGCCTAAATGGGGAAGCAGATGAGTGGGAAGAGCACGCCCACCTGTCGCCTTTGCACGATGTCTTCTCATTCATGTCCAGCGAGCCGTACGGCACCGAATCCATTGGTGATTACGGGCAACGGCTGCGGACCGAGCTCTGGCTGATGAACGCGGACGGCTCCCACCAGCAGCGGATCACTTTCTTGAATGAGACTGAGCAGGTCGTCGTCGGCGACAACGACTGGAATCCATCGCCGGCCGGGAACCAGCAGTTGGCGGTCAGGATGAACATGGTAGAGAGAGGGGAGAATCACATCATGATCGTCGAGTTCTCCGTCCGTTCGCCCGAACATGGGGTCTATCTCCCCCTGGTCGTGAAGGGCTAGCACAACCCAACCGAATCCAATACCATCCGCACAAGAAAACGCCAGTGTCAGCGGAGATGAACACCGGCATTTGCGTTAAGATAGTCGGCACTATTGGCAAGAGTTACAGATAATCGTTGGGATTGTCTACAGCCAGTCCTTCGGCAGTGGCGACGCGGTTCAGGCGATCATCGGCAGAGAGAAAGATAAGTAGCCCGTTGTCATGCGCGATCCTCCCGCTCCGCGATGATGATCTCTGATAGAGGCTGGCCCTGCACCAGTTTCTTCGCCAGACGTGCACGTTCTTCTGGTGATACGGGGGAGGGCGTTTCCCAATGAGGCTCGTACAGCATTCCCGCCGCACGCAGCGCTTGTCGAACCTGGGACCGTATGTCTGCCGGTGTGGGTCTGGGACGAATGACAATCTCGCGTTTCTCCCACACCGCTTCCAATTCCTTCGTGTACCAATCACCCAGAGCAGCGCGGGGAATCAACAACCCTTGCGGAGTCACCTGGACGGCGATCGTCGTAGCCATTTCCCAACTCCTTTCTGTACTCTCACATCGCAACAAGATGGGAGCCGTCTCTGTTGAATTCAGTGTACCACAAAAAAGAGCAAAGGTCAAGCACCAGTCAAGAGGAGCAGAAACAGACAAGGCTCACAACACTGGAGGTGTAACCATGTTTAGACGATTCACGTTGATCATACTACTCTTGCTCATCGCCAGTCTGTCGCTGGCCACGGAGCCGGCTGTCGGCGCCACGCGGACGGAACAGGCCATCATCACCGTGAATGCCGCGGAAGTGACCGGGACCATCCGCTCCCTGCAGGGGATCAACGCCGGCCCCCGCGGAAAGGACCGGCAATCCCACATGTTCCGCCAGTACGAGGACATCGGCGTGGACTACGTGCGCACCCACGACTACTACGGCCCTGCCGACATGCACGTCCTCTTCCCCGACCTGCAGGCCGACCCGGACGACGAAAGCAGCTACAACTTCACCTCCACCGACCGCGAGCTGGAGGCCATCAAGCGGGTGGGGGCAGAGGTACTTTTCCGCCTGGGCGAGAGCTGGGGCTTTCCCCACGCGCCAGTCGCCTACATCGCGCCGGAGGATCACCAGGCCTGGGCCGAGGCTGCGGTACATGTGGCCAAACACTACAACGACGGCTGGGCCGATGGCTTCCATTGGGGCATCAAGTACTGGGAAGTCTGGAACGAGCCCGACATCTCCCTGTTCTGGACAGGAACCCGGGATGAGTATTTCCAACTCTACGAGGCGGTAGCCCGTGCCCTCAAAGCCTACGACCCTACCCTCAAAGTAGGTGGCCCATCCTGGTGTTGTGACCAGACTTTCTTCAAGGATTTTCTGGCCTATTGCCGTGACCATGACGTGCCGCTGGATTTCGTCTCCTGGCACTACTACGGTGGCCCCATCGCGCTGCTGGAGCGGGCAGTGGGCGTCCAACAAGCGCTGGACACCTACGGCTTCACCGACGCGGAGAATCTGCTCACCGAGTGGAATGTCTCCGTCGAAGGGAACTACGAACACCTGCGGGATGCGACCGGCGCCGCCTACACCGCCCTGGTGCTGAGTCACCTGCAGGACACCAGCGTGACCATCGCCAACCGCTATCGCGGCGACGGCGGGCTGGGGATGTTCAGCACAGAGGGGTTCTACACCAAACCCGCCTACAGCTTCTTGGCCTTCCGATGGATGCTGGAGACGCCGCAGCGCCTGGCAGTCGAAGCCCCGTTGACGTACAACTGGTCGGCCCTGGCCGGGCTTGGAGAGACTTCCGAAGTCTCCGAGACTTCGGAAGTCTGGTCACCGACGGTGCAAATCTTGCTCAGCAACTACGCCTCGAACTACACCGGCTTCGACCTCACCGTGAACAACCTGCCCTGGGGCGCCTCGCAGCCCTACCGCTACGAGCGCTACCTGCTGGACGAGACGTACAACCTGACGCTGGTGGAATCGGCCGACGTGCCGGCTGGCTCTGACAGCTTCACCACCAGCCAGGGGATGCCCGTTGCCACCGTGCAACTGATCCGCCTATTCGTCCCTGCGGGCGAGGCGATGCCCCAGATCACCATCAACGCTGATCAAACTTTGGACCCCATCAGCCCGCTCCTCTACGGCCTGAACCACCGCTACCTCAACAGCGGCTACGGCGTCTGGAATGCCGAGGAGGAGCAGGTGTACTCTGAGGTTATCAGCCGCAGCCTGGACATCGGCTTCCCGGTCACCCGCTTCCCCGGCGGCACCGTGTCCGGCACCTACCACTGGACTGACGGCATCGGCCCGCCGGACGAGCGCTCCACGGGCATCTCCGGCTTCGACGGCGCGCCGGCCACCAACGAGTACGGCTTCGACGAGCAGATGTTGTTCATGGAACAGGTGGGGGCGACGACCAACGCCCTGGTCAACTTCGGCACCGGCACAGCCCAGGAAGCCGCTGCATTCGTGGCCTACGCCAACGGCGATCCGTCCGACACCACACCCATCGGCGTGGACGAGCTAGGGGTGGACTGGGGGACGGTGGGGGAGTGGGCGGCACAGCGGGAGGTCAACCAGGCCAGGCTGGAAATGACACCCCATCCCTACGACATTGAGTACTGGGAGGTGGGAAACGAGCTATACGGCGACTGGGAATACTCCTGGACTCACGGCCCCATCAAGTACGCTGCGGGAGGCACCGCCTGGCAAACCGACCAGCGGGTGGTGAAAGCCGACGACTGGCGGGACAGCGTCTCCCGCTCCAACGGACAGCCCTCCCAGGTCTTCTACGTGCGCTACCCGCCGGTGGTCACTGCCACGCAGACCATCACGATATCTGGCATTGCCTGGACCGAGGTGCCAGACCTCTCCGCCGCTGGGCCGGACGACACCGTCTACGAGTTCGATCCGCAGTCGGGCGAGATTCGCTTCGGCGACGGCGAGCACGTACACATCCCGCCGCTGGCTGCGCCTATCCGGGCCGCCTACGAGTCAGGTCCCCACGATGGCTTCGTGGATTACTACGCGGCCATGAAAGCGGTGGACCCGGACATCAAGGTGGGAAGCTGCTTCCACACGGACACCTTCCTGATGGTCATGGGCGAGGAGTACCCTTACGACTTTCTGGCCGTGCATCCCTACTACAGCTCTGGCGACTACGGCGGAGGCGGCCTGGCCGAGGCCCACCTGCGCACTATGGCTGGGCCGCTGATCCGGCAGATGGACTGGGAAGACCTGCGGGCGGCGATACGACTCTACGCCGGAGAACGGGCCAATGAGGTGGAGATCGCCATCACCGAGTACAACCTCTACGTGTCGGAGAGACATTCCCCCACGCCCCACTACGGCATGTCGCTGGACCAGGGGCTCTTCGTGGCCGACATGGTGCGGACCATGATCGAGCTGGGCGTCCCCCTGGGTGACCTGCACTGCCTGATCGGCAACTACGAGGGCGAAGAGTGGGGCAACACGCCGGTGGTAAGCCCGTATCCGCAGCTCATCCCCCGCACCGCTGCCTACGTCCTGCAACTGTTCAATCAGCACTTCGCCCCCGTACGGGTGGAGAGCGAAGTAGAAGGTGTGCGGTTGCTCACCGGCTCCGTGCCTGCGCTGGGGGTGGTGGCCAGCACCGATGAGGCCAGTGAACGCCTGACCCTGCTGGCCATCAACAAAGAGACGACGGAGCCCATCACCGCCACCGTCGTCATCAGCGGCTTCACCCCAGCGGCCACAGCTACGGTCTGGACCCTGAACGGGGAAGACATCAGCTCTTTCAACGACGCGAGTCACCCAACCGACGTCATGACCACCAAGTCAGCCATCACAGACGCGGGCCAGAGCTTCGTCTACAGTTTCCCCGCTCACTCCGTCACGCTGATCGAGCTGCTCCCTGCCAAGCCAGGCACCCGGCTCTACCTGCCGCTGGTGCTGCGCGACTACACTCCGCCCGCGCTGTCTTCGGATGCCATCGTCCTGGCTGACAGCTCCGGCGGGCTGGAGCTGGTTTCGGCGCCAGCTACTATCCCCATCACCGTTGGCCACGCCGCCTACCTGCCGGTCGAAGTGCAAGGCTACCACCGCCCCATCACTGTCACCGCGCAGACCCTCATCCATACCTACGTGAACGATGTGGCGCTTGCCGAGCCAGGCGATTCGCTACCCTTGACCGTGGGCACTCTGGAAGCATCGCAGAATGAGTTGAAGCTGCAAACCTTGCGTATGCGCTCTCATCCCCTCACCCTGACCTTTGCTGCCGTAGGAAAAGTTGCCAACTTGTCCTACACGCCCGCCCTGGAGCCTGCCGTCCAGCCGCGCACACCCCTCTTCGGCGTTCATAGCTCGCCCTATTACAACGGTTTTCCCCAGCCATTCGCCCCAATCTGGGGGCCGGATTGCGGCTCCTGCCCCACCACTCCTGGCGACCCGGCCGGCAGCACCCGCGACGTCGCCTGTGCCAAGCAGCAAGACTCCTGCCACTGCCACCACCTCCAATTCATCCTCGACCCCCGATCGGATGAGGCCGTCCGTCGGCAAGCGCCGGAGATGCAGCGCTATGCCTCCCAGTTCCTGCGCAGCGTGGGAGGGTGGGGGAGCATTCAGATCGAACCGGGGGAGTACCTCTGGACCGGTCTGGATTGGGTGTTCGACGACCTCTTGCCGCAGGAGCGCGACTATTCCCCCCTGTTCAGCGGGATCATGAGCGGCGACTTTGGCTGGATGACCTGCCCGGAATACACCAACCCAGACGGCTCCATCGGCTTCTTCGACCCGAACAACGCCTTCCTGATGGAGCAATACCGTGACCTGGTGCAGGAGGTCACGGCCCGCTATGCTCCCGAACTGCGCTTCATTGAGACGGCCAACGAGCCCACCTACGGCTTCTACCTGTGCCCATGTCTCGACCCCGGCGGGCCGCCGTGCGACGCCACCAGCGGTCCCAACCAGCCGACCTGCGAATTGGGCCACGACAGCGAGGAGTTCGCCCAGGTCTACGGGCCGTTTCTCTCAGCCGCCGCTAACGCTGCCTCTGAAGAGATGGCCGCCGCCAATCCTGAAGCGGTTCTCATCGCCGGCGCCCTCGAAAAGACCGGCAGCAGCCTGATCACCACCACCCGTTACATGATCGAACACGGCTTGCTGGCTCAGGACAACGTGGCCATCATGATCCACCAGTTCCCATACCCCTACCCCAACTGGCTCCCGGAGCAGCCCAACTGTAGCTACTTCCAGGTTCCCGGCGATCCCTGGTGGCTTCCACCCGGCTGTGAGACGGCCCCGCCCCTGGAGGATTACATCACCCCCGCTGGTCGGCCTATCCAGGCCCAGGATATGTGGCAGGCAATGGACGAGGCCATTGACGTCAGTGAGATCCTGACCGACGTCGTTGCCCTGGGTGGCGAGGACCTCCTGAGTCAATTTTACCTGTTCGATACCGAACTGCACGCCGGCTGGCACGACACCTATGGAGAGGATCCCAACACCGCCACAACCCCGACCCGCGAGGCCCTGGCGGGGCTGCGCATCGGCAGTATCAACGCCCATCAGCGGTTTGTGGGCTCCGAGTTCGTCTTTGCTCCCTCCGACCCAGCAGCCTACAATTTTATGGTGAAGCACCTGTCTGGGGTGATGCCAGTCTACGCCTGGGATGCGCCGCTGGTGGACGCCAGCTATGATGGTTTGGTCTACAAGCTCTTCACTCGCGGTGACGAGGACATCATCGCCCTGTGGAGCAACGCCGAAGCGTCCCTGGAGCTAATTCTGACCCTGTCACCTGACGCGACGAACTTCAAGCAGGTCACCCTGACTAGCTTCGCCGATGCTCACAGCTCGCTCGCTATCACTACTACCGATATGAGTGCACCACCAACGGCCATCTCGGTCCAGCCACTCACAGAATTCTATTTCCTCTCGGTGATCAGCGATCGGCCGGGTTTTGGGTGGCTGGCCGATCTGAGGGATGAGGGTGAACCAGTGGGGCGATCTCTCAGTTCAACGCCTCGCGGCAGCCCTCACTAAAACAAACGCCCTGGGCAAGTAGGACAGTTGGACCAGGGCGTCTTTGAGCTTGGAAGATGTGTTGCTGATAGCTTCAGACACGATTCATGCTTCTGAAATGACCATCAAACCGGTGATGTTAGCAAAATCGTCGCGGTTATGGGTGACCAGTGGGCATCCATGCCGCAAGGCAGTCGCTGCAATCCAGGCATCTTGCACCGAAATGGGTTTGCCCAGACGTTGTCGTTCCACAGAAACAGTAGCCCACTGCTTACAGAGTTCATTGTCGTAGGGCACAATGATATACTTGAGCAACTGATCTTCGAGTCGGGTCAACTTTTGTTTACCCCAGGTGCGAATATATGCCCATTGATATAATTCAGCCACAGTCATAAATGAAAGCGCCAAAGTCGTGCCTTGCAAATGAGGACGATACAACTGGGCGCGCGTGTCACCTTTGAGCAAGAAAGATGCTACATCCGTATCAACGATGACCATGGTAGTCATTTGGCGTGAACCTCAGACGGGTTCTGCCGTCGCCACCCGCGAATAGCGGCTATGAAATCGTCCACCGGCTCGTCCTCAGGCCAGCCGCCCAGCAACGCATCAAAGTCGGCGACGGGCTGAGCACCTTGATGCTCGGCTAGGGTATGCATGTCGAGACCTCGCCAGAAATCGGACAAAGGGGGGGTAGGCGGCAGGTCACACTCTAGCTCCGGTAAAACTTGTACTACCACTCGCAGCCGTTCGCGGGGTGGCAACAGGCGCAAGAGCCGCACCACCGTATCTGTATCAGCAGTCATAGGATAGGCATTCACAGCTACACCTCCCAATGGGGTGAAAAGGGAATCAGTCTACCAGAATAGTATAGCACGTTGTCAAGGGTTGTCAAATCAACATGGCGACAATGCAGACTTAACACGGGTGGCGGATAATGAAACCGAATCCGTGGAGAACGGAAAGGACGCAGTGGGAAGAAAAATGAGAAGAACTCTGCGAGCTTGCTGGCCGGACCTGGCCGTTGCCTTGTCGATCTTCGCTCTGGCTCTGGCCGTCTACAATACCACCCTGACCCCCAGTCTCTCCTACAAGAGCGCGGACGGGAACGAGCTGGCTACGGTGTGCTACACCCTGGGCCTGGCCCACTCCACGGGCTATCCCCTCTACACCTGGCTGGGCAAGCTCTTCACCTTCATTCCCGTAGGCGACGTGGCCCACCGCGTCAACCTGATGTCAGCGGTGCTGGGAGCAGCAGGGGTGGCACTGCTCTATCTGATCATGCTGACCATCACCAATCGCCGCCTGCCTTCGGTGTTCACGGCCCTATTCTTCGCCTTCTCCCTCACCTTCTGGTCCCAGGCCGTCATCGCCGAGGTCTACGCGCCCAACGTGTTCATGATCGCCCTCACCGTTTGGCTGCTGCTGAGATGGGGGGAAAAACGACGGGCAGTTTACTTGTTGCTCGCTGCTCTCACCCTCGGCCTCAGCCTGGGCACCCACCTGTCGAATCTGGGCTTTGCTCCGGCTTTCGCCCTTTACGTTCTGCTGGTTGATTGGCGGGTGCTGAAGAAGCCGGCAGTGATAGTGGGCGCGCTGGCGCTGTTCGGCCTGGGTTGCCTGCAGTTTCTCTGGCTGCCTTACAAGGCCTCGACGCTCAACGACGCCTTCATGCTTCGCAACGCTCCACGTACTTTGCAGGGCATCTACCGCTACACCCTGGGCGCGTTCCCGGAGTTCAAGTTTGCCTTCCCCCTCCAGGCCATCCCCGACCGCATCGTGCTCTACCTGGAATTGCTGCGCCAGAACTTCGGCGTGGTGGGCATCGTGCTGGGCGTGTACGGGATGTGGGAGATGCTTTTCCGCCACACCAAGAAGTTCTATCTCTTCATCACCATGTATCTGGTTCACGTCTTCTTCTTCGTTCAGTATCGCGTCTTTGACCTGGATGTCTTCTTTATCCCCGCCCACTTCATCTACGCGATTTTCATCGGGTATGGAGTGCATCGGCTAGTCGAGTACATTCGTGTTTTGTTAAATCCAAGAAACCAGGTTTTTGGCACCCTCTCTAACCAAGGTGCGCACAATTGTGGGAGTTCCCAGGATTCCAAAAGGCAGTGCGGAGCGGAAAAACCTGGTTTCTCCAGCCGTGGAGCGAGGCTGCGGCGGGGGGCGGTAAACGTGGTGCTGGCTGTGCTTCTCTGCTTGCCCATCGCCAGGCAGGTGCAGGCC
>CAZQDO010000197.1:0-10218 GCA_964592085.1 uncultured Anaerolineae bacterium
AACGGGCCCATTGATGATATCCAGTTGCGCTCCTGGGGCATCCAACTGGTGGACGGGCGGATGCCCGGTTTCGCGGCCATCATCGGTGCTGCCAAGTCCAACGAGGCAGCCGTCCAGATCGTGCGCGAGTTGCAGCAGCGCAACATCCTGGTCTTCCTGTCCGGCAACGTTAACGGGCGGAGCATCATTCACCAACTGATGGAAGAGGGTGTCGAGATGGGTTACGATACCTACATCGTTCCCTTCGGTACAGACACCATCTCCGCCATCTATGCTCTGGGCTTCGCCACCCGCTCAGCGCTGACCTTCGGCGGCATGAAAGGTGGCCAGACGCGAAATATTTTGCTCTATAACAAGTATCGTGTCTTCGCCTTCGCCCTGGCCCTGGGTGAGGTGGATGATCTGAAGTACGCCACTGCCGCGGGCGCCATCAGCTATGGCTTCCCTGCCATCGCCGACACGGTCATCCCCCAGATACTACCCACTGGCGTCACTCAGTACGAGCACGTCATCTCCATGCCCTTCGACGACATTGAGGGGGAGACGGATACCGAGAAGGCCAAGCGGCTGGTGCAACGCTGCATCGAAGTTCGCGGAGTCAAGCTGAAGATCACCGAGGTGCCCATCCCCGTGCCGTATGGCTCAGCCTTCGAGGGCGAGAGGGTGCGTCGGGCCGACATGAGGATCGAGTTCGGTGGCAAGAACTCCCGTGCCTTCGAGTATCTGAAGATGAGCCCCATGGACGAGGTAGAGGACGGCAAAATCGAGGTCATCGGCCCCGGCTTCGACGCCGCCGCTTCGCTTATAGAAGAAGGTGGCTACATGGACATGGGCATCGTCGTCGAGGTAGCGGGCCGGAAGATGCAAGAGGACTTCGAGCCTGTGCTGGAGCGACAGATTCACTATTTCATCAATGGTGCGTCGGGCATCCAGCACATCGGCCAGCGTGACATCACCTGGATTCGTCTCAGCAAGGCTGCTGTCGAGAAAGGGTTTAATCTGGAGCACTTCGGAAAAATCCTCCACGCTCGCTTCCACGCCGACTTCGAAGCTATCGTGGACAAAGTGCAGGTTGCCATCGTCACCGATCCTGCGCTGTATGCTGAGTGGCTGGAAAAGGCCCGCGCGGCCTACGACTTCCGCAACAAGCGCCTGGCCGAGATGACGGACGAGAGCGTGGATACCTTCTATAGCTGTACCCTCTGCCAGAGCTTCGCCCCCGACCACGTCTGCGTGGTCAGCCCGGAGCGACTGGGACTGTGTGGCGCGTATAACTGGCTGGACTGCAAGGCTTCCTTCCAGATCAACCCCACCGGGCCAAACCAGCCCATTCTAAAGGGCGCGGCTATAGACTCTTTCAAGGGCTACTTTGAGGGAATCAACGAGTATGCCGTGTCAGGTTCCCATGGGTCGGTGCAAGAGGTGGCTATGTATTCCATCATGGAGAACCCGATGACGGCTTGTGGTTGCTTCGAGTGCATCATGATGATCATCCCTGAGGCTAACGGGTTCATGATCGTCTCCCGCGAGGACCCGAGCATGACTCCGGCAGGGATGACCTTCTCCACTCTGGCTGGCATGGCTGGAGGCGGCATCCAGACTCCTGGGGTGATGGGGCACGGGAAGTTCTTCGTCATCAGCAACAAGTTCATCCGCGCCGACGGAGGACTCAAGCGGGTCGTCTGGATGTCCAGCTTCCTGAAAGAGAGCATGGCTGAGGAGTTGAAGGCCGCTGCGGAGCGAGAGGGCGATCCTGATTTCATAGACAAGGTCGCCGACGAGCGAGTGGCCACCACCGTGGAGGAGCTTCTGCCCTTCCTGGAAGAGAAGGGACATCCGGCCCTGACCATGCCACCGTTGTTTTAGATATTAGAAATTGGAGATTAGATATTGGAAGTGGCGATGAATACCCAATATCCAATATCTAATCTCCGATATTTAGCAAAGGAGAATAATAACAAAATGCCTGTCACAGTAGAGATACCCAAAGAAAAATGGACGGGCTCAGTGCGGGAGGTCACCCTGGGTGCCACCGCCGAGCAGGGGGGGACCCGATCCAAGACGGTCACTGTCGGCGGTGAGACCATTCTGCCCTTCTTGCACTTCGAGGGCGAGATGCCCCACCCGCCCGTCATCGCCATCGAAATCCAGGACCATTATCCCGAAGACTGGTCGCCCCTTCTCAAGGAGGCATGGGGCGACGCGCTCAATGACTCAGCCACCTGGGCCGCGAAAGCCGAGGGGTATGGTGCCGACATCATCATGCTGAAGCTAAAGGGTGCCGATAGCGAGGGCAACGAGACCACTCCCGAGGAAGCTGCCGCCGCAGTCAAGAACGTGTTGGCGGCGACGGGACTGCCCTTGATCGTGCGCGGTCCAGGCCAGGCTGAACTGGACAACGAGCTTCTGGTGGCCGTGGCCGAGGCTGCCAAGGGCGAGCGAGTCGCGATGGGCCTCTGCGAGGACAAGAACTACCGCACCATCGTCGCGGCAGCGTTGGCCCACGGCCAACTGGTCATCTCCAGCACCCCCATGGACGTGAACCTGTCCAAACAGCTTACTATCTTGATCAGCGACATGTCCTTTCCGCTGGATCGCATCCTGATGGACCCCACCACTGGGGCGCTGGGCTACGGGATCGAATATGGCTATTCGGTGATGGAGAGGCTGCGCATCGCTGCTCTCAGCGGCGACGCCATGACCCAGCAACCCATGATCTGCTTCGTGGGTGAGGAGTCCTGGCGACAGAAGGAATCCAAGACGGGCGAGGGCGTGCCGGATGCCTGGGGCGACTGGGCCAAGCGAGGCGTCGCCTGGGAGGCAATGACGGCCACCACTCTCCTTCAGTCCGGCGCCGACATCGTTACCATACGCCACCCTGAGACAGTAGGAATCGTCAAGGGTTTCATTGAGAAGTTGATGTCCAGCAGCTAGGGGAAGGTCGGCAAGAAGCCTGTATCTGCTCAGATTGCGGAGGAGAGATGGAGGTGCTGTCATGTACGAACGTATCTCAATTGATCCGAAAATCTGTCACGGGCAAGCCTGTGTTAGCGGCACCCGCATCCCCGTTCACCAGATTGTTCGTATGTTGGCCAATGGGGACACCATTGAGGAGTTACTGGCGGAATACCCCTCGCTTGAACGCGAAGATATCCTCGCCTGTCTCGACTATGCTGGAGCACTAGCTGAAGAACAGGTTACACCCATTCAAGCACTAGCGGGTGTCGCATGAGAATCCTCGTAGACGAGAATATACCCTTGATGACCATTCAGGCACTTCGTGATCTGGGCCATGAAGTGCTTGACATTCGCGGAACAACAGATCAGGGTATGATAGACGATATTTTGTGGGATATGGCTCAGCGGGAAGGACGATTGCTCATTACAACTGACAAGGGGTTCTCTCAGCACCGCGACGAGTTACATCATGGCATCCTGATGGTGATTCTTAAGCAGCCGAATCGGCGCAAGATTCACTGGAGAGTGATGAGGGCTATTGCTCAATTCGGAACCGATGAATGGTCAGGCTTATTGGTTACAATGCGAGACAGGGTTCAGAGTGTCTGGCGAGCGAGAGGAACAGCTCAGAGTAGATAGTGTCATGATGATGAGATACTTCACTCTGGAGTATTGGGAAGATGAAGGATGGTACGTCGGTAGGCTAAAGGAAGTTCCAGGCGTGTTCAGCCAGGGGACGTCTCTTCGGGAGTTGGAGGAGAACATCCGGGAAGCCTATCAATTGATGATGGAAGAGAAGCAAATATCTTGATAAGGAGACGACAGAATGGCATTAAGCGGTCTTGCAATCTATAAACTGCTGCCTAAAACCAACTGCAAAGAGTGTGGGTTCCCCACCTGTTTGGCCTTCGCCATGAAACTGGCAGCGAAGCAGGCCGAGCTTGCGGCCTGCCCCTACGTATCCGATGAGGCGAAGGAGGCCCTGGTGGCTGCCGCAGCACCGCCCATCCGTCTGATCACCATCTCCAGCGACGGCAGGAAGATCGAAGTGGGCAACGAGACGGTGATGTTCCGCCACGAGAAGACCTTCTACCACGAGCCGGGGCTACTGGTGCGGGTCAAAGACACTCAACCGCTGGAGGAGTTGGAACAGGTCGTCACCCAGGTAGCCAGCTACTCCGTGGAGCGAGTGGGGATGGAGCTGAGCGTCAGTGGCTTGGCTTTGGAAAACGCCTCTGGGGATGCTGCGCTGTTCGCTGAGCGCGTCGAGGCTCTGAAGGCTATGGCGAGCCTGCCCCTCGTTCTCATCTCCAAGGACCCTGCGGCCCTGGAGGCTGCTGTGGCTAAGCTTGAGGGGGATGTCCCTCTGCTCTACGCTGCCGACAGTGACAACTGGCAGGCCATGGCCGAGCTGGCCAAGAAGCACAAACTGCCCCTTGCCGTGCGCGGAGAAGGCGACCTCACTGCCCTGGCCAACCTGGTCGAGCAGGTGAAGAACACAGGCGTGGAGGACATCGTCCTCGACCCTGGAGCGAGAGGCCCTGCAGATCCATTGATCACTCTGACCCAGCTTCGCCGCCTGGCGCTGAAGAAGAACTTCCGTCTGCTGGGCTATCCGGTCATCACCTTCCCCGGCGAAGGGGCCGCATCGGAGGCCGAAGAGTCGGCCCTCGCTGCCGAGCACATCGCCAAGTACGGCGGTCTCATCGTCCTCGACCACTTCGATCCAGCCACCATGTACTCCCTGCTAACCCTGCGGCTGAACATCTACACCGATCCGCAGAAGCCCATCCAGATGGAGCCTGGAGTCTACGAATTTGGCGAGCCGACGGCGGATTCGCCTCTCCTGACCACCACCAACTTCTCCCTGACCTATTTCAGCGTGGCGGGTGAGGTGGAGAGCTCTGGGATTCCCTGCTGGCTTTTGGTCTGCGACTCGGAGGGCATGAGCGTGCTCACGGCCTGGGCAGCGGGCAACTTCGACGCCGAGGTCATCACCAAGATGGTCAAGCAGTTCAACGTGGGGGACAAGATCACTCACCGCAAGATCGTCATTCCCGGCTTCGTGGCCGTCATCTCCGGCGAGCTGGAGGACGAGCTGTCTGGATGGCAAGTGCTGGTTGGTCCCCGCGAGGCCGTTGACATCCCGGCCTATCTGAAGCTTTTGAATTAGCCGGTCGGATAATCGGGACAACGGATAGGTAGCCGATAAGCGGATGCAAGAAACCCTCATCCGCTTATCGGTTGTTTATCCATTGCATTGAGGGGGACGCTGCGTGCTGAACTTTATATCCGTCCACCTGGCCACAAATTACTTCCTGCTGGCTTTCATCACCATCGTGGGAGCTTTGCAGATCGTTGCTGCTCGCCACAGGTTGATTGGCCTCAGCTTTTTCATAGGAAGGGCCAGGAAGCCTATCTGGGGTTACCTGCTGGCCACAGTGCTCATTGTGGCGTCCTTCGCTTGGTTCTTCGCTGCCACACCAGAGGTCTTCGTCCCCGGCCTGGCCGGATCCGAACTGGTGCTCCTCTTTGGGGCCGCCGGGGTTTGCGCCCTGAGCTTCACCCTGTTGCTCTCTTCAATCCTCTACAGTGTCCAATACCGGCGGAGGTTCGATCTGAAGGCTGAGGGTCGTCTTCGCCACGAACCGGTCTCCCTGCAGTTGTTGAAGGGAACGCTCTATTTGCCGGATGGCGACACCGGCGCGCCCAAACCAGCCATCTGTGCCCTGCTTAGCCCTTCTGAGGAGACCTCTTTTCCGCATCCCATAGTGACTAGCTTGGTCAAGGCAGGCTTCATCGTTCTGGCCATAGATTGGGGGACTGAAGAGGAGATGCGTTATCCTGCGGTGTTGGGCTTGCTGCCCAGCGCCGTGGCCTATCTGACGCGGCGGGAGGAGGTTAATCCTGAACGGATGGGTGTCCTGGGGATGGGTCTAGGTGGTGATCTGGCCATCCGATCTGCGGGGACCGACCCACAGATCGCTGCCGTGCTTGCTCTGGCTCCTTTTCTGAACCAGGCCAACACCCGGCCCGGTCTGAGCATCCTGAAAGAGATGTCCTACCTGAGAGCCCTCCGCCGGGCCGGTTTTCGGAGGCGAGCAGAGCTGGTGGCCGAGTTGGCAGCATCAGATTACGTCAGCAAATTGGCCCCTCGCCCATTGCTGCTCGTTTATGGGGAACAAGATGGCATCACCTCCATTGCCCAGGCTCGTGCGATTCTTGGAGAGGAAATGGCACAGAGCAACCTGAAGTCACTGCCTGGAGAGGGGCATCTCAGCCTGCCTCATAGCTCGGCAGCATCTGCCCTGGTAGCCCGTTGGTTCAGAGAGAATCTGTGATATGTCCTTCGATCTTCAGTTGTTTCGGTTGATCAATAGCCTGGCCGGCCACAATGTCTTCTTGGATGGTCTGGCGCGGCTATTAGTCAACGAATATTTTGTGACCACCATCATGTCTTTGATCCTGATCCTCTACTGGTTCGAGGGCCAGGATCGGGACCAAAGAGGGCGGAATCAAAGCGCCATACTCCACGCCCTGGTTGCTTTGATGATCGCCAACATCATCTTAAAGCTGTGCAATCTGATCTACTTTCGCCCCCGCCCCTTCGATAGCCACGAAGTCAACTTGCTCTTCTATCGTCCCTGGGATTCGTCCTTCCCCAGCAACCCTGCCACCGTTGGTTTCTCCGTGGCCACCGCTATCTGGCTGTACAACCGCCGTTTAGGGACTCTGCTCCTTGGACTGGCCACGCTGTTTGGTCTGTCCCGTATCTACTGCGGCGTTCACTATCCTTTGGATGTTATCGCTGGAGCACTGCTTGGGGGTCTATCTGCCTACCTCGTGGTCAGGAAAGGCGGATTCATTGATCCCGTGATAAGCCGGATCATCAGGACGGGGCGTAGGCTCTACCTGGCTTAGGCTGCATGATAGATGAGCAAGCATCTTGACCTGGGCGAGATGGCGATCATCGCAATCATCATCCTGGCTTTTGCCCTGCGGATCTATTGCCTGGACCACCAGAGCATCTGGTACGACGAGGGGGTGAGCATTTACTTCGCCAACCAGAACCTCAAGGATTTGATCGCTGGTGTCTCCAGTGATAATCACCCTCCCCTGCACTTTTTCGCCCTTCATTTCTGGTTGAAGCTGGCGGGGCAAAGCGAGTTCTCCGTCAGATTCCTCTCCCTGATAGGCGGGGTCTTGTCAGTGCCTTTGCTCTTCAAGCTAGGTCAGGAGCTTTTCAGCCAAAAGGTGGGATTACTGGCCGCCTTCTTGCTGAGCATCTCCCCGTTCCACGTTTGGTTTTCCCAGGAGGCCAGAATGTACACCCTGGCCGCGCTCCTCGGCTTGGCCTCGGTGTACATCTTCGTGCTCATTTTGAGGAAAGGGGCAAGCTCAGCGCGGTGTTCCTTTTGGTTCAGCTATGTGGTCGTCAGCGCCCTGGGTCTTTACACCCATTTCTATGTCGCCTTCATCATCCTGTTCGAGAATGTTGCCTTTCTTGCTTGGTGGATACTGAGACAGATCAAACGTCAAACGTCAAACCTTGCCCTGAGCAAAGTCGAAGGGGTCAAACGTCACGAATCTACGAATTCCGAATCTACGAACCTACGAACCTGGCTCCTGGCTCAACTGTGCATCGTTCTTCTCTTTTTGCCTTGGGCTCGCTTTGTAGCTACCCGCGTCGCCGCCGACGCCACTTACTGGGAGGGTGCGCTCGGTCTGCTGGCCGCCGCCAAAGAGACGTTCACTGCTTTCAGCGTGGGGCATACTTTGGGGGGGAGAGCCGCTGACCTGGCGACTCTGGGCTTTGTGGCACTGGCTGCGGCTGGCGTGTTAGCGTCGCTGCGGGAAAGGGACAACGGACTGCAGGATTTAACGGACGTTAAAGCTCCATCGGCTTTGGGGATTGTTTTCCTGTATCTATTTGTGCCGATGAGTGCTCTGTTCGCCATCTCCTACCACCGTCCCAAGTTCGCGCCGCGCTACCTGTTGCCGGCTTTGCCGGCTTTCTGCCTGCTGATAGCGATTGGCTTGGGGAGGCTAGCCTCAAGCTATAAGTCCCTGGCAAGAAGGTCCCGTTTGGCTGGCATGGCAGCACTTACTGGGTTGCTCTGCTTGCTGGGCTTTGTCAGTGTTGCATCGGCCAGCTCCCTGGCCAACTACTATTTTGACAATGAATACGCCAGAGCCGACTTCCGTTCGGTGGCCGAATACATTGGCTCTCACGCCGAGCCCAAAGATGCCATCGTCCTGGTAGGGGGGCACATGCTGCCGGCCTTCGCCTATTATTATCGAGGTGAGCTGCCCGTCCACCCTTTGCCCGAGGGCCTGGTGCTTTCGACCAGGGAGCCCCTCGATTATCGGGCAGCCGAGCGGCTTAACTCGATAGCGCAAGGACGAGACAGGCTGTGGCTGGTGCTTTGGCAGAATCGCCTGGTGGACCCTACCGATGTCATCCTCGACCAGTTGATGCTGAACTGCCCGCGCCTGGAAGTTGGCCGCAACTTTCACCACGAGTTTGCGGTGCTGCTCTTCTCCCTGGAAAACCGGCCGCGCTTCGCCACCGGCCCGGAGCATCCCTACCTGGCCAACTTCGCAGATCAAATCCGGCTCCTGGGTTACGATCTGGATTCCATCCGGGCCGAGCCTGGTCAAACCCTGCACTTAGCTCTATACTGGGAAGCCCTGGGGGAGATGGATCAAGACTACCTGGTTTTCACTCACCTCCTCGGTAGCGATGGGCGCATCTACGGCCAGCACGACAAGATCGCAGCCAGTGATGCGTATCCGACTTCCCGCTGGAAGAAGGGCACCATCATCAGGGATAAGTACGAAATCCTGGTCTCCACCGACATGCCTCCGGGGAGCTACATCATTGAGACAGGTCTCTATTGGACTGAGCCGGACATCAAACGCCTCCCACTGAAATCGGGGGGCGACCGCGTGCTCCTGGCCGAGGTCGCGGTTGTGCCTTGACTTTTTGTGTTCTCGATAGTATCATTTAACACGATGGACAAGCCGAAAGACATGTACCACGTCACTCTCAAACCCTCGGGTAATCGAATAGAAATCGCCCCCGGCACGCTGCTGTCCGACGCCATTGAAGAGGCCGGGCTGGAGCTGAACCTGCCCTGCGGTGGCCAGGGGCGCTGCGGACGCTGCAAGGTAGTGGTGGAGGAAGGTCAAGTCAAGCGCCGTTCCGTCAGCCGCCTTTCCGAGACGGAGCTGGAGCAGGGCTACGCGCTGGCCTGCCAGACCGTCGTTGAGAGCGATGTGACCGTGTTCATACCGCCTCAGGAAGTGATCCTTCGCGCACTCCCCAGTGAGAAGGAGGCCAAGAAGGTCATCACCCTGCCGGTGGAATGTGACTGGCGGAAGAATCCCATCCGATCCTTCTATTTGGAGATCGAGCCACCCAGCCTGGCCGATAACACCACTGACTTCGAGCGCCTTCAGAGAGAGTTGGCCCGTCAACACGGTGTCAGAGGGCTGATGGCCGACCTGCCCGTGATCAAGAAGCTTGGCCGCACCCTGCGGAATGCCAACTGGCGGGTGACCGCTGTCGTGGATACGGGCACCTGGGTGTCCCCCGACGGCTTCCCCCGGCTCATTGACCTGCGACCAGGTGACCGCACGGCGAGCTCCTGGGGGGTGGCGGTGGACATCGGCACGACCTCCAATGTGGTGTACCTGGTGGACCTTTTGACCAGCCAGGTGGTGGACACCGCCGCGGAGTACAACGCCCAGATCTCCTGCGGTGAGGACATCATCTCCCGCATCATCTATGCCACCAAGCAGGAGGGAGGGCTGGATCACCTCCAACGTCTGGTGGTGCAGACCATAAACGGGCGCATCGCCGAGTTGGCTGAGCGGAATGGCATAGACGCGGCGGAGATTGACAAGATGACGGTGGCTGGCAACCCCACCATGATCCACCTCTTCCTGGGCCTCTGGCCGGAGTCCATCCGCCTGGAGCCCTACGTGCCGACCGTCAACCATCCCCTGCCCGTCAAGGCGCGCGAGCTGGGCCTGCACATCAATCCCGAAGCCACGGTGGACTGTCTCCCCGGCGTGGGTGCCTACGTGGGAGCTGATACCACAGCGGGTGTCCTTAGCTCGCTCATGTATCGGACGGAACAGTTGACCCTCTTTATTGACGTGGGCACCAATGGCGAGATTGTGCTAGGCAACTTCGATTGGCTCCTGTCCTGCGCCTGTTCGGCCGGGCCAGCCTTCGAGGGGGCAGGGGTGCAC
>CAZQDO010000198.1:0-2747 GCA_964592085.1 uncultured Anaerolineae bacterium
GCTCAGGACAGGGATAAGGAGAGTCAGCCTGGGACCGCTCCTGAAGCATTCGACGAGAGGGTAGACCTGTCGTGGCTGGCGGACGGCGAGATGGCCGACGACCGCGCCGACATCCAACCCGACGACGCGGTGTTGCTGATCATCGAAGACGACGCCGACTTCGCCCAGGTTCTCCTGGACATGGCCCACGATCGAGGGTTCAAGGGACTGGTGGCAGCGCACGGCGAGGTCGGGCTGGCCCTGGCGCGGAAGTTCCAGCCCGATGCCATCACTCTGGACATCCGATTGCCGTCCATCAATGGTTGGGCGGTCCTCGACCGCCTCAAGCACGATCCCGCTACCCGGCACATCCCCGTGCACGTCATCTCAGTGGAGGCGCAGCGGTTGCGGGCCTTGAAGCAAGGGGCCATCGGCGTGCTGGCGAAGCCAGTCAGCGTGGAGGAAGTGAAGCAGGCTTTCGACGCGCTGATGGAATTCAAACAGCACGCCAGATCGCTGCTGGTGGTGGAAGACAACGAGGATCAGCGCAACAGCGTCGTGGAGTTGCTGGGCGGGGACGACGTCGAGGTCACGGCGGTGGAAACGGCCCAGGAGGCCCTGGCAGCGATGCAAGAGCGCATCTTTGACTGCATGGTGCTGGACCTTCGCCTGCCCGACGTGAGCGGGTTCACTCTACTGGATCGAATGAGGAAAGCTGGCTTGCCTGAGATTCCGGTCATTGTGTACACCGGTAAGGATCTTACCAGGAAGGAGGAAACCCGACTCAGAAAAATGGCCCAGACCATCATCGTCAAGGGTGCGCGGTCGCCGGAGCGGTTGTTGGACGAGGCTTCGCTGTTCCTGCACCGTGTGGAGACGGACCTGCCCGAACCCCGGCGGCGGATGCTGCAAAAGGCACGCCAGGCCGATCCGGGGCTGGCGGGCAAGAAGGTGCTCATCATAGACGACGACGTGCGCAATCTGTTTGCCGTGACCAGTCTCTTGGAGGGGCAGAAGATGAGCGTTCTCTGCGCCGAGAGTGGTCCGGAGGGCCTTGACCTGCTGGAGGAGAACCTCGACACCGACCTGGTGTTGATGGACATCATGATGCCCGAAATGGATGGCTACCAGGCTACTCGTCAGATCCGCCGTGACGAGCGGTTCGCCTCGTTGCCCATCATTGCCCTCACTGCCAAGGCTATGAAAGGGGACCGCGAGAAGTGCATCCAGGCCGGCGCATCGGACTACATCGCCAAGCCGGCGGATAATGATCAACTGTTGTCCCTGTTGCGGGTGTGGCTTTACCAGTGATGGGGAGGTAGGGAGTTGGGGAGAGGTCACATGACTGAGAGGAAGCTCATACGGACACATCGGGACCTGGAGGTATATCAGATGGGTTTCGAGGCGGCCATGCGGATCTTTCGAGAGAGCAAATCGTTTCCCAGGGAGGAGCGTTACTCGCTGGCCGACCAGATTCGCCGCTCGTCGCGATCGGTCTGTGCCAATGTGGCCGAGGCCTGGCGGAAGAGGCGCTACGAGGCATCGTTCCTCAGCAAGCTAAGCGACGCCGAGGCTGAAGCTGCTGAGACTCAGGTTTGGCTAGAGTTTGCCGTTAAGTGTGAGTATCTTGACACGGAAACCGGTCGAGAACTTTACGCCAACTACGATGGGATTCTGGGTAAGATCGTCAACTTGATTCGCAATCCCGAACCGTGGCTTCTCCCTGGCGCTAAGAGAAGATAGGGAGATGGGGCGTTAAGGAGGTAGGGAGCAATTCCCCCCACCTCTCCCCCTCCCCATCTCCCCATCGCGAAGTGAGAAACCGGTATGACCAAAGACGCGCTTGAAGAACTGGAAATCCGCCTCCTCTTGGGGGGCATCTACGAGCACTACGGCTATGACTTTCGAGAGTACGCGCCGGGCACGCTTCTGCGCAGGATAGGGGAGCGAGTGCAAAAAGAGGGGCTGGGGAGCGTGTCTGGGTTGCTGGAGAAAGTGCTCCACGACCCCGATTGTATGAACCGCTTTGTGGAAGACCTGACTATCACCGTGTCCAGCATGTTCCGCGACCCCAGTTTTTTCGCCGTGCTCAGAACCGAGGTGGTGCCGCTGCTGCACACCTACCCCTTTGTGCGTATCTGGCACGCCGGGTGCGGCAAGGGAGAGGAGGTCTATTCCCTGGCCGTCTTGCTGCACGAAGAAGGGCTGCTTGATCGCTGCCGCATCTATGCCACCGACTTGAGCGAGACGGCGCTGGGGCAAGCCCAGCGGGGCATCTTCCCTGTGGATAAGATGCAGGAGTACACCCGCAACTATCTCGCCGCTGGCGGCAAGGAGGCATTTTCCGAATACTACACTGCCAGGTATGGCAACGCCGTCTTTCGACCGTGGCTCAAAGAGAACGTGGTCTTTTCCCGCCACAACCTGGCCACCGATGGCCCGTTTAACGAGTTCAACCTGATCCTGTGTCGGAACGTGATGATCTATTTCAACCGCTCGCTCCAGGCCCGGGTTCACCATCTGTTCTACGACAGCCTCATCATGTTCGGATTCCTGGTGCTGGGGCGACAAGAGTCTATCCAGTTCTCCCCTCGTGAATCTGAGTATGAGGCGGTGAATGTACGAGAGAAGATCTACAAGAAGGTGAGATAGGGGGGTGGGGAGGTAGGGAGATGGGGGGAATGTGCGCCCCCACTCCCCCCCTCCCGACCACCCCAACTCAAAAGAAGGGGGTGGCCACCCTGGCCAAAACCCACATCCGGCTGGTT
>CAZQDO010000198.1:2757-10151 GCA_964592085.1 uncultured Anaerolineae bacterium
CCCCCCCGCGCCCCGCGGGGGGGGGCCCGGGCGGCCCCGCGGGCCAATGTGCTCCCCATCTCCCCACCTCCCTACCTCCCCATCTCAAAAGAAGGGGGTAGCAACCATGGACAAAACCAACATCCTGCTGGTAGACGACCATCCAGAGAGCCTGCTGGCCCTGGAAGCCGTGCTGGATGACCCAAGCTACAATCTGGTGAAAGTTAATTCTGGCAACGAGGCGTTGAGACAACTGCTCAGGCAGGACTTTGCTGTCATTTTGATTGATGTCCAGATGCCTGGTATGGATGGGTTCCAGACAGCCCAATTGATCCGGGAGCGCGAGAAGACCCACGACGTCCCCATTATCTTCACTACGGGAAAGCTCAAGGACATGGAACACATATCCCGGGGCTATGCCCTGAATGCAATAGATTACCTCCTGAAACCCTTCGATCCGGAGGTGTTGAAAACCAAGGTGGCCGTGCTGGTGGAGTTGCAGCGCAAGACAGTGCGGGTGAGGGAGCAGGCCGACGAGCTCCGAGAAGCCAACAGGCAACTTGAGCAGGAAATAGCCGAGCGGGAGCGCACGAAAGAGGAGATCAAGGCAGTGAACCGCGAGCTTGAGACCCTTCTCTATGTCACTTCGCACGACCTCAGGGAGCCGCTGCGGGCGATGGAGAACTTCTCGCGCATGGTGCATGACCGCTACGCAGACCGGCTCGATGAGAAGGGTCAGGACTTTCTCATGCGCGTCGTCCGGGCGGCGGAGCGGATGACCCACCTCCTCAATGACATCACAGCCCTCTCCCGCGCCCAGCGGATGGAGCCGCCAACGGACGAGGTCGAGGGCGCGGCCATCGTGCAGGAGGTGCTGATACGTCTGGGATCCAAGATCAGGGACACGGAGGCCCAGGTTCAGGTGGCGGAGGATCTCCCCCAACTGCGGGCGAACAAGATGTGGGCCACCGAGGCCGTGTACAACCTGGTCGTCAATGCTCTCAAGTTCACCCGCGAGGGCGCCGCGCCAGAGGTCGAGATCGCGCCGTACCAGCCAGCGGAGGGTAAACCGGGGGGCGTGGGGATCGTGGTCCGGGACCGGGGTCCTGGTGTTGCGCCAGAGCACGCGGAGCGTATCTTCGAGCTCTTCCAGCGAGCTGTGGGGCGCGAGGTGGAGGGAACGGGTGCGGGGCTGGCCATCGTGCAGCAGGTTGCCCGGCGGCATGGTGGCCGGGTCTGGCACCGACCACGGGAGGGTGGCGGCTCGGAGTTCATCATCACGTTTGGAACGTGAAACGTGAATTTGAGTTTTACGCATCACGTTTTATGCATCATGCATCACGCAACACGTATCACATATCACGGAGGTATATCAATGAATGACAGAACAAGGGATCAGTCAGTGGAGATCCTTCTTGCGGAGGACAATGACGACGACATCCTGCTCATCCAAGAGTCGTTCGCCGATGCGAAGGTCGTCAATGTGCTGAATGTGGTGAGGGACGGGGAAGAGGCCATGGCCTATCTCCGGCGGGAGGGAGAGTACCAGGACGCCGTGATGCCCGGCCTCCTTCTACTTGACATCAACATGCCGAAGAAGAATGGCTTTGAGGTACTGAGAGAGATCAAGGCAGATCCGTCGCTGCGCCATCTTCCGGTCGTCATGCTCACCACCAGCCAGAATGAGACAGACGTGGTAAGGTCCTACTCTGAGGGGGCTTGCTCGTACATCATGAAACCCGCGAAGTTCGAGGAACTGCGCAGGGTGGTGAAGCGCTTCGCGCTCTACTGGGCGCTCGTGGTGCGCATTCCCGCTCGTCCGTGAGGTGAATCCAATGCATGTCTTGCTGATTGAAGACAATGAGACTGACGCCGTACTGATTCGGGAAATCTTAGCCGAGGCCGAAGGCGCGATCTTCGACCTGGAGTGGGCCGACCGGCTCTCAGCCGGACTTGAGCGCCTGGACAAAGGCGGGGTAGACGTCATCCTGTTGGATCTCGGCCTGCCGGACAGCCAGGGGCTGGAGACGCTGAGCAGGGCTAACGCTCAGGCACCGGAAGTGCCCATCGTGGTGCTGACTAGTCTTGCCGATGAAATGCTTGGAGTTGAGGCTGTCCGGCGAGGCGCCCAGGATTACCTGGTCAAGGGGCAGGTGGGCAGCAACCTGCTAGGGCGCGCCTTGCGCTACGCCATTGAGCGGCAGCAGTTGCTGGTCGAGTTGGAACGGACTCGGCAGCGAGAGCAAGAGGAACGCGCCCGGGCGGTGCGCAGCTATCAGCATTACCTGGCCATCAGCCAGGGTGGAGGGCTGGAAACCGCGGAAGCGCTATCCTATCCCGATGAGGAGACTCTGCGCGAGTTGATCCCCGATTACTGGGATGTTGTCATCAACTACGTGCGGGCCATTCGGATCCGAGAAGATCGCCCCTCGGAGCGCGTGCGCGAGTTTGCCAGGCAGCTCGCCCTCCTCCAGGTCCGCGCGCGGGACGTGGTGCGAATCCATCTCGGCGCTTTGAATAGATTCGCCGAGCGTGCCATGCCGTCTGAGGAGCGGGCCTTCTCCAACGATGCCCGGCTGGTGCTGGTTGAGCTGATGGGCAACCTGATGGACATCTATCTGAACGCCGCCAAGCCACGCGACCCGGCCGCTTCCCTTGCTACGAAGGGGCGTCCCCGCCCCGATTTTCAGGGATAAACGGCCACTGAGCGGGGCGAGGACGTCCCTTGATAGCAGTTTTGCCTGGCGACTCAGACTTCCGAATTCTAGAACGTAACTGTGCATAGCAGAGTGGCACTCAAGAACAGTCGGCTGGTGTTCATTGGCAGGGCTCCGTGGAGACTTTGGAAGTCTAGCTGGATTACGACCCCACGACCCTAACCCGGACAAGCCGGAACCAAACAGGATTTAGAACCACCAAGTCACCAAGACACCAAGTTCTTTAGTTTTTTCCTGCTTCGTGTCTTTGTGTCTTTGTGGTTGATTTTCTTGCCCAATGTGCAAGAATTTCACCGGTAAGGTACTAAGGAGGCACAGTGACAGTGAAAATCGTCTTGAAGTTGTTCGTAGTTGGAGACAGTGGCAAGAGCGCCCGGGCCATCAGCAACCTGCAAGAAATCGCGGCCCAGCACCTCGGCGAGCAGGCTGTGTTGGAGATCATTGACATCCTTAGGGAGCCCGAACTGGCCGTGGAGGAGCACATCCTCGCCACGCCGAGTCTGGTCAAGAGCTTTCCGCCGTCCCGCTGCAAAGTCATCGGCGATTTGTCTGACCGCGAGCAGGTACTCTCCGCCCTGGGATTACACAGCGTAAAACGTGAAACGTAACCATCACGCAACATGCATCATGTTTCACACTACTTCTCACAACCATTAACAAATAACAAAGGGGAGGCACAACATGAGCGAACTCAGTAACCTGACAGCCCCGGTGAAGATTCCTACCGGCATTGAGGGGTTTGAACACCTTACCCTGGGTGGATTGCCGGAGGGCCGAACCGCCCTGCTGGTCGGCAGCTCCGGTTCAGGCAAGACCATCTTCGCGGTGGAGTTCCTCTACCGTGGCATCACCCAGTTCGACCGACCGGGGGTCTTCGTTACCTTCGAGGAGCGCCCACGAGACATCGTGCGCAACGTGAAACGGCTGGGCTGGCATCTCGACGATCTGGTAGGGCAGAATAAACTGGCCTTTGTGGACGGTTCGCCGGAACCGATTTCCGTCCAAGAAGCGGGACCCTACGATCTCTCCGGCTTGCTCACCCAGGTGGAGTATGCCATAGATAAAGTGGGCGCTAAACTGCTGGTCATGGATTCGATCGGGGGGCTCTTCTACCAATTCCAGGATGCGTCTCTCATCCGCCGCGAGATCTTTCGCATCACCGAGATTCTGAAGGGGCTGGACGTCACGGCCATCATGACCGCTGAACGACTGGACGAGTACGGCTCGATATCACGGCACGGCGTGGAGGAATTCGTATCCGACAACGTGATCGTCTTGCGTAACGTCCTGCAGGAGGAGAAGTGTCGCCGCACGGTCCAGGTGCTGAAGATGCGGGGGGACACCCATATCAAAGGCGAGTTTCCTTTCACCATCAGCGAGACCGGCATCAGCATTCTGCCGCTGTCGGCCATGGAGTTGGCACAGGAATCCTCCACCGAACGGGTTAGCACCGGCAACGCAAAACTGGACAGGATGACCAACGGCGGCATCTTCCGCGATTCTATCTTCCTGGTCAGCGGGCCGACCGGGGGCGGCAAGACGCTGATGTCCACCATGTTCACGGCCGAGGCTTGCCGGCACGGGGAGAAGATGCTGCTGTTGGCCTACGAGGAATCGCGGGAACAACTGTTGCGCAATGCCCACTCCTGGGGGGTGGATTTCCAGAAATGGGAGCGCGAGGGCTTGTTGAAAATCGTCTGCCAGTATCCCGAAGCCATGGGCTTGGAAGATCACCTGCTGGTCATCAGACGCGAGATCGAAGCCTTTCAACCGCAGCGTTTGGTGATGGACAGCGTTTCGGCCATGGAGCGGGTGGCGACGGTGCGCAATTTCCGCGAGTTCGTCATCGGCCTGACCTCCTATATGAAACAGCAGCGCATCTGCAGCCTCTTCACCAGCACCACGCCGCATCTCTCGGGTGGTGAGTCGGTCACGGAAGCCCACATCTCCACCATCACCGACGTCATTGCCCTGTTGCGCTACGTGGAGATCCATGGCATCCTTCGACGCGGCATCGCCGTCATCAAGATGCGTGGCTCGCAGCACGAAAAGCAGATCCGCGAGTTCACCATTGACAACGAGGGGCTACACATTGGCGAACCGTTCAGGAACATCCAGAACATCATCCTTGGCATCCCGAGCAGCACCGCGCCGTCGGAGAGCGAGCAACTGGAGGGGATGTTTGAAAGATAGCGATCGGTGACACCGCTCACTGATCCTGGAGGGGGGCAATGAACGTCGAACACGTCAAAGTCTTGCTGATCGAGGACAACGAGACTGACACCGTACTGATTCGAGAAATCTTAGCCGAGGCCGAAGGCGCGACCTTCGACCTGGAGTGGGCCGACCGGCTCTCGACCGGGCTGGAACGCCTGGCTGCCGGTGGGGTAGACGTCATCCTGCTGGATTTCGGCCTGCCGGACAGCCAGGGGCTGGAAACACTGAGCAGGGTTCACGCTCAGGCACCGGAAGTGCCTATCGTGGTGTTGACTGGTCTTGCCGATGAAATGCTTGGAGTTGAGGCTGTCCGTCGAGGCGCCCAGGATTACCTGGCCAAGGGGCAGGTGGATGGCAACCTCCTGGGGCGCACCATTCGCTACGCCATCGAACGACAGCAGTTGCTGGCCGAGTTGGAGCGGGCCCGGCAGCAGGAGCGACGAGAGCGGGAGCAACGGGAGCGGGAGCTCCGCTCACTGGAGCAGCTTTCCTCTCCCCCATCAACCACGGTTACGGCGCAACTGTTTGGCGTAGCGCCCTTGCGCGAGAGCGTGCCAGAGGTCTTCGACGAGCTGGTCCAAACCTACGGAGACCTGATGGACCTGGCCCTGGAGCAACGAGCCTATAGGGTGGAGCATAACATCTCGGAAAGGCTTCGTTCCCTGGCTGAGCGGGTGGGTTTCCTGGGAGCCGGCCCCCGCGACGTAGTGGAGGTTCACAGTAATGCCCTGAAAAGAAAGACCCGCGAGGCTGCTCCTGCCAAAGCTCAGGCCTACGTCGAGGAAGGACGGTTGATGGTTCTTGAACTGATGGGATACCTGGTCTCGTATTACCGGAATCGGTGAGCAGTATCCAGTATTCAGTATTCAGTCATCAGACCACTGATTACTGACAAACATTAAGGAGGAAAAAGATCATGGACAAATTCTTACTGAAGTTGTATGTCACTGGGCAGACGCCGAAGTCCGAGCGCGCCATCGCCAATCTGCGTCGCATCTGTGAGGAGGATTTGGGTGGCCGATACGAGATGGCCGTCGTTGACGTCCTGGAACGCCCCCAACTGGCGGAGGACGAGAAGATCCTGGCCACACCGACCTTGATCAAGGTGTTGCCGCCGCCTCTCAGGCGTGTCATCGGCGATCTATCCGATACTGAGAAGGTCCTGTTGGGACTGGATATGCAACCCTTGCAGAAAGGAGAGGAAGAATGAGCGCCATGCATAGGCCATCGCAAGTCGAGAAACTGGAGACCGGCATCCCAGGCTTTGATCTGATCGCTCAGGGCGGTCTGCCCAAAGGCCGCACCACCTTGATCTCCGGAACCGCCGGCAGCGCCAAGACGGTCATGGCCTGCCAGTTCCTGGCCGAGGGAATCGAGAAAGCGGGTGAAAGCGGCGTGTTCATCACCTTTGAGGAGTCGCCCAACGACATCCGCAAAAACATGCTGGGTTTCGGCTGGGACATCGAGGGATGGGAGAGCGAGGGCAAATGGGCCTTCGTGGATGCCTCTCCTCAGCCGGGGCAAGAGACCATCGTCGTGGGAGAGTACGACCTGGGCGCTCTCCTGGCCCGTATTGAGTACGCCATCCGGAAGGTCGGTGCCAGACGCGTCTCCATGGACTCCCTGGGCGCTATTTTCACCCAATTCGCCCACAGTGCCACGGTGCGCGGTGAGCTCTTCCGCATCGCTTCGGCACTGAAGACGATGGAGGTCACGGCAGTCATGACCGCCGAGCGAACCCAGGAATATGGAGACATCGCCCGTTTCGGCGTGGAGGAGTTCGTAGCCGACAACGTGATCATCCTGCGCAATGTGCTGGAAGCCGAGAAGCGTCGCCGCACAGTGGAGATCCTCAAGTTTCGCGGCACCTCTCACCAGAAGGGTGAGTACCCCTTCACCGTCATGCCCAACGAGGGCGTCATCGTGATTCCCCTCTCCGCCATCGAGCTGAAGCAGAAGTCATCCAGTGTCCGCGTCTCGTCGGGAAATGAGAAGTTGGACGAGATGTGCGGCGGCGGGTTCTTCCGCGACTCTATCATCCTGGTCTCCGGCGCTACGGGTAATGGCAAGACCCTGATGGTGACTGAGTTCATTGCTGGCGGGGCGGCCAATGGCGAGCGTTGCCTGCTCTTCGCCTTCGAGGAGAGCCGCGAGCAGCTCTTCCGCAACGCCGAAGGTTGGGGAATTGACTTTGAGCAAATGGAAGAGGAGGGCAGGCTCAAGGTGGTGTGCGAGTACCCGGAGGTGATGGGCCTGGAGGATCATCTCATTGACATGAAGGCCATCATTGACGAATTCAAGCCCAATAGGGTGGCGGTGGACAGTCTTTCGGCCCTGGAGCGGGTCTCGACCATCAAGGGCTTCCGCGAGTTCGTCATCGGCCTGACCTCCTTCATCAAGCACGAGGAGGTTGTCGGGCTGTTCACTGCCACCACGCCGACGCTCATGGGAGGCACTTCCGTCACGGAGGCGCACATCTCC
>CAZQDO010000199.1:0-10124 GCA_964592085.1 uncultured Anaerolineae bacterium
CGCTTCGATTCGCGAGCACGGCCTCATCCAGCCCCTCATCGTCAGCCAGCTACGTCCTGATCCCGCCGCAGGGGTAGCAGACGCCGGGGTTCAACGCTATCAACTCATCGCTGGCGAGAGACGCCTGGAAGCGGCCAGATTGGCCGGTCTGATCCGGGTGCCCGTCATCGTCAGGGAGGCAACTCCCCAGGAGATGCTGGAGTTGGCCCTGGTGGAGAACATCCAGCGGGCCGATCTAAACCCCCTGGAGCAGGCGACGGCCTACCGGCACCTGATGGACGACTTCGGCCTGACCCAGGAGCAGGTGGCGGACAGGGTGGGCAAGAGCCGGGTAGCGGTGGCTAACTCGGTGCGTCTGCTCCGACTGCCCGATGAGATAAAGAGCAGCATGGCCCAGGGTCAGATCACCGAGGGTCACGCCAGGGCCATATTGGGCTTAGACGGGCCGGAGGAACAGCGCAAGGTCTGGGAAGCGATTCTCAAGCAGGGCCTGAACGTGCGCCAGACAGAGGAGACGGTTCGCCGTCTGGTCGCCGAGCCGAAGCCCAAGCCTCCGGACCAGCCGCCCTCGCCGGAGACCAAGGCATTGGAGGATCGCTTCCGAGAGGTGCTGGGCACCAAGGTACAGCTCTTCCGTTCCAAACGCGGGGGCAGGCTGGTGATTCACTTCTACTCCGAGGAGGAATTGCAGGCCTTCTATGATCTCGTGGTGAAATAGGCAAAATTGGGTCTTGACTCTCCCCCTACTGGATGGTGTATAATATACGTGAAGGCCTTCGATTAACGAGACGTGCACGGAGTGTAGAAGATGTTCAAAATCGGTGAATTCTCAAAGCTCAGCCACGTGACGGTTAAGACGTTGCGCTACTATGACCAGATCGGTCTACTCAAGCCGGCTGAAGTGGACCGCTGGACGAGTTATCGCTACTACTCGGCCGACCAGTTGCCCCGCCTCAACCGCATCCTGGCGCTGAAGGACCTGGGTCTTTCACTGGACCAGATCACCCGACTCCTTGATGGTGAACTGCCTGCCGACCAGATTCGGGGGATGTTGCGACTGAAGCAGGTCGAACTTCAGGAGCAGTTGGAGGAGGAGCAAGCACGGTTGGCCCGGGTGGAGCAACGGCTGAGACAAATCGAACAGGAGGAAACAATGTCTACTCAAGAAGTTGCGCTCAAGAACGTCCCGGCCCAGGCGGTGGCCTCGGTACGGGACGTCATCCCCACTCTCAGCGACCTCGGCCGGCTCTTCGGGGAGATGTTTGCTTACCTGGGCCGGCATCGGATCACCCCAGCAGGTCCGCCCATCGGCATCTATCACGACCAGGAGTTCTGCGAGCAGGACGCGGACGTCGAGGTGGCCGTACCGGTGGCCGGGGTGATACCCGAGGGAGAGCGGGTGAAGATGAGGGAGTTGCCAGCCATCAAGGAGATGGCGTGCATCATCCACCAGGGCAGCTATGAGACCATAGGGGGAACGTATGGCAAGTTGATGGCCTGGATCGAAGCCAATGGTTACCGCATGGCGGGGCCTGTGCACGAGGTGTACGTGCGCGGGCCGGAATCTGGCGACGATACGTCCACTTACGTGACCGAAATACAGCTCCCCGTGGAGAAAGCCTAGCAACGGAGGTCTCAGGCCCCCGGTTGCACGACCGGGGGCCTGGGCATACGAAAAAGGAGCACAGAAATGACACTCAAACCTTTGGAGGGTTTTCAACACTTTATGACCCATCACTGCGTCACCGGCTCAATGCGCCACATCTATGCCTACAATGACCACGACGTCAGCGAGGACATGCTGCTGGGGATAGGCCGTGGGGTCGGCTTCATCTACTGGCAAATGAAGGGCGCACCGCCCCTCATAGGAGGACGGGCCAACTTTGAGCGGCCCAGCGAAGAGGGTCTGGCAAAGACCACCGGACGACGCACCGGCGTGGTAGTCGAGTCTTACACCACCTCCAGCGCGCGCAAGGCGGAGCGGACGCTCCTGGAGATGCTCGACGCAGGCCAGCCAGTGATGATCTATTGCGACATGGGCTTCTTACCCTACTTCGACTTCGGCGACACGGATTATCACTTCGGCGGACACGCCGTGGTGGTCTGCGGCTACGACGCGGAGACGCACCAGGTGCTCATCGCCGACCGCGACGGGGTGTATCCGGTCTCGATGGAAGACCTGGCGAAAGCACGGGGCTCCAAGTACAAGCCCTTCCCGCCCATGCACAAATGGTACGCTTTCGACTTCAGCCACAAGCGCCAGCCCACCGCTGACGAAGTACACCAGGCCATCGCAGAACAGGCGATAAGGATGTTAGAGCCGCCGATCAGCAACGTCGGCGTCAAGGGCATCCGCAAGACCGCCAAACGCGCCCTCAAGTGGCCCGAACAGATGGACGAGGACGAGCTGCGCTTCACGCTGTTCAACTCGTTCATCTTCATTGACGCGACGGGCGGCACCGGCGGCGGCATTTTCCGCTACATGTTCAGCCGCTTCCTGCGCGAGGCTGCCGACATCACAGGCGACGCGCGCCTGAACGATAGCGGCGACGCCTTCCAGCACATTGGCGACCGGTGGCAGGAAGTGGCCGAGATCTTCAAGCGGGGATGGGAGGCCGATGACCCGGCCGCTGCGCTCCCAGAGACGACTGCACCGATGATGGAGATCGCCGACCTGGAGGAAACGGCGTGGACCCGGTTGCGGGAGCTGGCGCAGGGATGACGCGACGAAGCCGGACTTGACATTAGAGGCCGCTGAGGCTATAATCTCTCTACTACTAGACATCAACGAGAAGGGGGGGAAACATGTGTCGCAGATCGTAGTCCATGAAGGCGAATCCTTCGAGAGCGCTTTGAAACGCTTCAAGAAGAAGGTCCAGACCGACCGCGTGTTGTCCGAAGTTCGCCGCCGCCGTTTCTTCGAGAAGCCCAGCGTGATCAGGAAGAGAAAGAAAGCGACGAAATTGCGCAAGAGTCGCAGGCAAACTCGTAAGAGCCAACGACAGAGATACTAGAGTTTTCGGGCTAGCACAGCATGAGTCTAAAAGACAAGCTAACAGAAGACCTGAAACAAACGATGCGGCAAGGGGATGAGCTAGGCAGATCCACTCTCCGCTTAGTCATAGCTGCCATCAAAAACGCCGAGATCGAGAAGAGGCGCGAGCTGGAGGACGGGGAGCTGCTGGCCATCATCGCCAAAGAGGCCAAGCTGCGTCACGAGTCCATCGCTGAATTCGAGAAGGGCGGCCGACAAGACCTGGCAGATCGGGCGAAAGCAGAGCTACAGGTTCTCCTCGCCTATCTGCCGGAGCAACTGAGCCGAGAGGAGATCGAGGCCAAAGCCCGCCAGATTATCGAAGAGGTCGGGGCCACCGGCCTGGCTCAGATGGGCCAGGTGATGCGTCGGCTGATGCCTCTGACGCAGGGCAAAGCCGACGGCAAGCTCGTCAGCCAGGTGGTGCGGGAGATCTTAGCTGGCAAGACGTGAGGGCACTTATCGTCTGGTGAGGATATTTCTGTGTGGTCCTTCGCTAGTCCAATGGGTTCGTCGCAGCGGTATGTTAACAAAGGGGGAGTGCCTCAGGTGCTCCCCCTGCGTTGTTGTGGGTATCAGCTTCAGTAAATCCAGATTCTTAGCAGAGCGTGGGCTTCCACACCCGCGAACCGGCTGCTATTGAAGGTGTGAGCTTCCTGAAAGAGGAAGTAAAGTGTCAACAGTCTTTGCCAACAACGTTGATCCGCGCGGGTCAACGCCCGACAAACAAAACTCTTCGACAGGACTTCGGCGAGCTCAGCCGAGCCGTCCAGGGCAAGGTGCCGCCTGGTGGATCGTGTTACGAGCCATTCTCACGGGCCTGGTCTTCGTCCTGGTAGTGAGCGGCATCCTGGTCTTTGAATTCCTGCCTGTGGATCGAATCATCCTGGATGCGGGGGACGTCAGCGACTCGGATATTCGCGCGCCTCGCGAGATGACTTACGTAAGCCAAATCCTGACCGAGGCAGCCAAAGATAGGGATGCGGCAGCAGTGAAGGAGATATACGATCCCCCTGATGCCCGGGTGGCTCGCCAACAGTTGACCAAAGCCCGCCAGATATTGGACTACATGGACTCAGTGCGCCAGGATGCCTACGCCAGCCCAGAACAACAAAAGCAGTGGATCGAGGCCATCCCCGACGTCAGTCTCCCGGCAGCAGTCATTGACCAGATACTCAGCCTCTCCGAGGAGAACTGGCAGGCGGTACAGGCTGAGGTCGTCTCCGTGGTGGATGAGGCCATGCGGGAGGAAATCCGAGAAAGTCAACTGGATCAGGCCAGGGGGAGAGTCTCCACCCTGGTGGACCTCGATCTCCCCGATGTCCAGGCGGGGATTGTCAGCGAGCTGGCCAAAGACCTCATCAAGCCCAACAGTTTTTACAACGCCGAGAAGACAGATGAAGCGAAACAGTTGGCCCGCGAAGGCGCGACGCCCGCCAGCCGGACCATCGTCGAGGGGGAGATTATCCTGCGAGAAGGGGACATCGTCACCTCTCTCGACGTGGAAGCCCTCAGCGCCTTGGGACTGCGCCAGGCCGAGACCGACTGGCAGGAAATGGTCAGCACCGTCATCTTTGTGCTGCTGGTCACTCTCGTTCTGGGGCTGTACCTTGCCCGCTTTCGGCCGGAATTCTGGAACAGATGGCCTCGTATGTTCCTGTTGCTTCTCCTGCTGGTGCTGTTCATCCTGATAGCCAGGTTGATGGTGTCTGACCAGGCCACGCGATCCTATCTTCTCCCCACGGCTGCTCTATCCATGCTATTGACGGTGCTTCTGGGCCCTCAGTTGGCCATCACGGTGACCGTCCTGTTCAGCATCATCGTGGGCTTCATGGCCAGCGGCTGGTTGGAGCTGTCGGTCTACGCCCTGGTAGGCGGCCTGATCGCATCCCTCAGCCTGAGCAAAGTCGAGAAGCTAAGCGCCTTCTTTTGGGCAGGGGTCTACGTTTCCCTGGCTAACCTGGCCGTGATCCTGGTCTTCCACCTGCCCCAACAGGACTACGACGCTGTACAGCTTCTGACGTTGGCCAGCCTCAGCCTTGTCAATGGAGGTCTGTCGGCCAGCCTAACCGTAGCTGGCTTCTACCTGTTGGGCACTTTGTTCGACATCACCACCTCCTTGCAGCTCATGGAGCTGGCCCGGCCTACCCATCCCCTCTTGCGCGAACTTCTGCTCAAGGCGCCGGGCACCTACCACCACAGCATCCTGGTCAGCAACATGGCGGAAGAGGCAGCGGGGCGCGTCGGGGCCGACGCACTATTGGCCCGAGTGGGGTCTTATTACCACGACATCGGAAAGATCACCCGGCCCTACTTCTTCGTTGATAACCAGATGGGGGGAGTGAACGTCCACGACCGCCTCGACGCGCGGACCAGCGCCGAGATCATCATCAGCCACGTCAATGACGGTCTGGATTTGGCCAAGAGGTATCGCTTACCTAGCAAAGTGCGCGATTTCATCCCCCAACATCAGGGGACCGCCCTGGTCACCTACTTCTACCACAAAGTGCGGGAGACCGAGGGAGAAAACGTGAGCCAGGACGATTTCCGTTATCCGGGCCCCAAGCCGCAGACCAAAGAGACAGCCATCGTCATGCTCGCCGATAGCTGCGAGGCTGCGGTGCGGGCGGAGCGACCCGACTCTCTCGAAGGCATCGAAGAGCTGGTGCGCAAGGTTATCAGCAGCAAGATGCTGGACGGACAGTTGGACGAGTGCGATCTCACCCTCCGCGATTTGGACGAGATCAGAGACGGCTTCGTTAAGATCTTGCAGGGGGTATTTCATCCCCGCGTCAAGTATCCCGAAGAAGCCCTGGCGGAGGGAAACGAAAATGACCAAGGACCAATGGCGAATGACCAATGACCGATGATCAAGAGCTTGCCCTGAGCGTAGCGAAGGGACCACCTGACCACCTGACAAATATAGCCATCCAGGTTGTCCCTCGATTCAGAGCTGAGGTGGACGAAGAGGCCCTTCATCGCGTCGCCGCAGAGGTTCTGAGCCAGGAAGGAGTGTCAGGGGAAATCGAGCTCAGCCTGATCGTCACCGACGATGAGGCCGTTCGCGAATTGAATCGCCGATTTCGCGGTGTGGATGCCCCTACCGACGTCCTCGCCTTCGGATCGGGCACTGTGGAGCACTTTGTGACCGCTCCAGAAAACCCTCCCTACCTGGGTGACGTGGTGATTTCCTACCAGCGGGCGCTGGCGCAGGCCGAGGAGTTGGGCCACGCTGTCGCGGAGGAATTGAGACTGCTGGTTATTCACGGCATCTTGCATCTGCTGGGCTACGATCACCAGGAGGAAGCCGACGCTCGGAAGATGCGGGAAAAAGAAGATCGAACCCTTGCGAAGGTTCGGCGAAGCCTTCGCAAGGGTAGCTGAATAGATCATGAAGCTGCTGCTTGACGGGATGCTGGGTCGCCTGGCCAAGTGGCTACGACTGCTGGGCTACGACACGGCCTACTTTCCCGACCTGGATGACAACGAGCTCGTGCGTCTGGCTCGTGCGCAAGGGCGCACCTTGCTAACCCGCGATAGAGAGCTAACGCGCCGGCGCGGGCTTAGCTGCCTGTTGGTGGAGAGCGACGAACTGGAAGAGCAAATCCAACAGGTCATCTCCGAACTAAGCCTGGAGACGGAACGGCCGTTCTCCCGCTGCCCGGTTTGCAACACGCCCCTTCAAGAGGTCGAGAAGCCATCCGTGAAGGGACGTGTTCCACCTTACGTCTTCCGAACCAAAGAGCACTTCAACCTCTGTCCTGGGTGCGACCGGATCTACTGGCGGGGCACCCACTGGGCCAACATGCGCCAGGAGATAGCCCGAATGGTCAGCAAACAGTGATCAGTGAGAAGAAGGAGGAAACAAACTGCAATCAATAGAGCTAGCCAGAAAAATAGTCAACGCCATCTCCGACAAAAAGGGCTCCGACATCGTTCTATTGGACTTGCGTTCCGTTTCGCTGTTGGCTGACTACTTCGTCATCTGCAGCGGAGAGAGCGAGCGCCAGGTCAATGCCATTGTAGATGAAATCACGGAGAAAACCAAAGAGGAGGGAGTCAGGCCCTTGCACGTTGAGGGGGACTCATCGTCGGGGTGGCTACTGGTGGATTACGGCGGTGTGATCGTTCACGTCTTCGCTCCTGTCATGCGGGACTACTACCAACTGGAGAAGCTGTGGAGCGACGCCGCTGTGGTGGTAAGAATCCAATAATAGATAAAAGACTTCTCTGGAGTGCTGGCGCAAGTCCGTCTCCGCAGGCTTGTGCCAGCACTCCGAATTCCAAACATTGATCAGAGCTGAAACCGGCCGGTATCGCGCACTACTTTGTATTCGAAATTCGTGACGTAGACCAGGAGGTCACTTTGCAGATCGTGCCATTCATCGCTGTCCAGGATATCGTTCATCGTCTCCAGGTCCTCGGCCACTGCTCCGGTTAGGATCTGCGGGCCAGAGCCGTAGACAGTGTACCACGCCTCCGTCGGCTGAACGCCCATTTTGAGCAGGCCAGGCGCAAATTCATTCACAATGAAATCGAAATAGGTTGACTCCAGACCAGGCTTTATGTCCCAACTCATCAACAGCTTTATCATAGCTCAAGCAACCCCCTGAACCCTTCTCCATCCTCAAAAGGCCCCACCACAGCCAGGTTGAGTTTCTCTCCCTGGAAAAGGTTCTGGGCCACCCGCTGAATGTCGGCGGCAGTTACGGCCTCCACAGCCTGTACCACTTCGTCCACGGTCAGAACCTCTGGCGAAAGCACCTCCTGGCGGCCAACCCAGGCAGCCACACTGAAACTGTCCTCCATCTGAAGCAACAGCCGCCCCTTGACGAATTCCTTGGCCTTGGTCAGCTCATCGGCTGGCACACTTTCCTGCCTCAGCCTATCCCACTCCCCCAGGATGGCCTTGATCGCGTCTTCGATCCGCCCCGGATCTACGCCAGCGTAAACCCCCACCGCTCCGGTATCGTGCATCGCGCTGAAGTAGGAGTAGATACTGTAAGCCAGGCCACGCTTCTCCCTGATCTCAGTGAAAAGGCGAGAGCTCATCCCCTCTCCCAACACAGTATTCAACATACGCAGCTTGAAGCGATCTGGGTGGTCCCGGCGAATCCCCGGCACGCTGAGACAGAGGTGGGATTGCTCCGTCTCCTTGCGGTGAATTCGCAGACGCACATCGGTCTGATTATCCTCGGCCGGGCGATAGGAAGGGGGATCGCTCGTGGCCCAATCGTCCAGACAGGCGACCATTTTCCCCACTACTGCCTCGTGCTCGACGTTGCCCGCCACGCTGACCACGGTGTTGCTCGGCTGGTAGTGGCGATTCAGGTAAGCCAGCAAGTCCTCTCGGCCCAGGGCGCTGAGGCTTTCTTTGCTGCCAGCGACGTCACGCCCCAGGGGGTGCTTGGGCCAGATCAAGTCGTTGATGAGGAGATGAACCAGGCCAGCCGGCGTATCCAGCGTCAGGTTGATCTCCTCGATGATGACACGGCGCTCCCTATCAAGCTCCGCTGGGTCAAACTTGGAATGGCGGAGCATGTCCACCAGCACATCAATGGCGATGTCCAAATGAGGCTGGGCGACTTTGATCCAATAGAGACTTGACTCGGTACCAGTGCCCGCGTTGAATATCCCCCCAATTCCCTCAATAGCCACGGCAATATCCCTGGCTACAGGGCGCTTCTCCGTGCCCTTGAAGAGCATGTGCTCAATGAAGTGGGACACGCCGCTTTGTTCGTCCGATTCGTAACGCGAGCCCACGCCGATGAAAAAGCCAATGCTCACCGAGCGCGTGTGGGGCATGGGCGAAGTCAAGATCCGTAAACCGTTATCGAGGGTAGTTTTCTGAACCATTCAAGCTCCTGCTTATTGCCCCTTTAGTTCTCTGAGTAAGCGCTCGGCTTCGGACTGGGCCTGAGGGTCCTGAGCGGGGCCTATCTCCAGAAAACGCTCAAAGGCTTTGATGGCTTCTTCTTTGTTGCCCTGGAGTTGATACACCGTCCCCAGGCCGAAATATGCCTCAGGGAGTTCGGCGTTGTATTCCAGAGCTGTGTTGAACTCCTTCACCGCTTCGTCCAGTCTGCCCATCTGAACGAAGGCCGCTCCCAGGAGATAGTACACCTCGGCATCCCCTGGCCTGATGTCCAAAGCAGCCTGGAATTCGCTGGCTGCCTCGGTCAGCAACCCCTTTTGGTAATAGACCACTCCCAGGTTGGAATGGGCGTCGGCGTGATGGGCATCCAGGTCCACGACGGCCTTGAACTCCTCGGCGGCCTTGTCCAACTGGCCCTGTTCCGCGTAAGCATTGCCCAACCGAAAGTGAGCTTCGGTCAACGTCGAGTCGGCCTGGATAGCGGCTTCGAACTCGGCAATCGCCTTGTCCAAGTCGCCGGCTTGCTGGTGGGCACGCCCTGCCTCCAGATGGGCCAGGGGATCCACCGACGCGGTAGGCGTACTCCCTCCACAGCCGACGAGGACAAGCATCGCGCTTAGAACCAAAAGTCCGCTACCAAAGACTCTGATCGCAGTGTTTCTCATGATCATTCCTCCGCCTACTGATGGTAGTCGAGCAACCCGTATTATACTCCATTTGGCCTAAAAGGGAAAATGCCCAGGCGGTTTCAAAAACTGTTGCTGAAGTATTCATGGGCCATCACCTCATGGACAGAAGGGTTATCTCTCTTGCCTGAGTTGGACAAAAGCAGCCGAGTAAGATATAATGGTAGAGAGTTTCCAAAGCAAAGGCGTGTTTTGGCGCCATTATTAGAGCCCACCTGGGCGCATATCTTGAAAAAGGAGGTAATCCAGTGTTTCATAGCAAAGGCAAGTTCTCACTACGGCTCGGCCTGCTGGCTCTGCTCCTGACGGCCATCGGCCTGGCCACCGCTCCGCCGGTCTACGCCGACGTGTTGGAGGTAGGGCCTGGAAAGACCTACGCCACCATCCAGGCTGCGGTCAACGCCGCCAACACGGACGACGAAATCCATGTCTACCCCGGCATCTATGAAGAGAGCGTGGATTTGAGTCAGATGGACCCAGATGGCAACATCAGCCTGATCACCGTGGACGACACGGGCATCCCCCTCTC
>CAZQDO010000200.1:0-10089 GCA_964592085.1 uncultured Anaerolineae bacterium
TTTCTGGACGTTGGTCGGCGGCGAGGGAACGTATGAAGAACTGCTGGAGATCTACCGAGAGGTGGGGCGAGAGAAGGGCAAGGCGATGATAGATGCCCTGGCGTTTGGTTTCTAATCTACAGCCGTTACGTGGGAGTGGAATTTGCAGGGGGTTATCTTCTGATCGCGGAGGAGCCGGCGGATGGCCTCAATGACCTTTGGGCTTCACTGAAACGGGGGCAAAAAGCAAAGCGGGAGGTGTACAAAGCCTCCCGCTTTTGCATAGGGCTAGGACGCTGGCCGCTCCTCCAGCGTCACCTCTATGGTTCGCTCCGTGCTGCCGCGCAAGACGGTCAGCGACACCTTCTGCCCCACCGAAGTATGGTCGGCCAGATAGACGACCAGCTCGTTCATATCCTGGATGCTTGCATCATCTATCGCTACGATGACGTCCTCGCTCCGCAGCCCGGCTTTGGCCGCCGGCCCACCTTGAACCACCGTCCGCACCAGTACCCCTTTATCCACTGACAGGTTCAGTTCGTCAGCGGCGAGAGAAGCGTCCCCTCCTTGAATGCCCAGCCACGGATCGGCGTAGCGCCCGATGCTGATGAGGGACGGCACCACGCGCTTAACGGTGTTCACCGGCACGGCAAAGCCCACGCCCGCGTTGGTGCCACTGTTGGAGAAGATCAAGCTCGTCACACCGATGACCCGACCTTGGGAATCCAGCAGCGGGCCACCGGAGTTTCCGGGATTGATGGCTGCATCGGTCTGGACGAGTTCCGGCAGCGAGAAGCCGCTCTCCTGAAGCACCGAACGGCCCAGGCCGCTGACGATGCCTGTGGTCATGGTCTGCTCGAAACCGAAGGGATTGCCGATAGCGATGGCTCGCTGGCCTACACGCAGTGCGTCCGAGTCGCCCAGTTCCACCGGATGCAACCTGATGGCGGGTACGTCTGCTTTGATCACCGCCAGGTCACTGTCTGGGTCGGTGCCCACCAGTTCGGCCTCGGTGGTGGTGCCGTCGACAAAGGTCACCTCAATACGCCTGGCACTCTCCACGACGTGGTTGTTGGTCACGATGTGTCCCTCGGTGTCCCACACAAAGCCGGATCCGCTGCCACTCCCGGTAAGGCCGCTGGTCGTAACGGCGATGTACACCACCGAAGGGCTAGCCTGTTCATACAGCTCGACGAGCAATTGCTCCTCGGCATAAACCAAATCTGGCGAGTCGTCTATCAGTGAGGGGGATGCAGTTGCCGTTTCCTCCACGTCGGTTTCGACCAGTCTGCCACCGGACAGTGAGGTAGTTGTTGTGACTGCTACCTCAATGGGAGATAAAGGGGCAGCCTCACTGAGACTCATCCCCGGCCATTGAACCATCATGCCCCAGACCAACAGGGCCAGGGCCAGTATACCTAATCCTACAACTCCGAGATAGCGTTTCATGCTGTTGCCTCCATTTCTTGTATCGCTGTCCTTTGTATGACTCTATTATAGCAGACTCCTGCTAAGATTTGATGAAGGTATTTTGAAGTTTTGGTAAAGATTGGAGGGTTTAGGGGTTTTGCTCTCCTATTCCGACGGTTGAAGGACCTCTGGGCCGGCAATCAGAATGCGGGCATCCGGCAACAATGCCCCGTTCTGATCTGTCACGGAAAGCCTTTCCAGGGTGGGCAGATCGTACATGCCTATGGCGATCTGATAGCTCCCCGGCGGCGCATCCGGCGCGATGGTCAGCTCATATTCGTCCTGAATTCGCTCCTCCTCGCCCCACAGATACGTCGGATACATCCCGCCCTGGGGCTGGTTGTCCTGCTGGCTGTGCATCTGTCCCATCGGATTGAGTAAGTGCGTAAAGACTGTGTAGTCACCTGTCGGTTTGCGGACCGCTTCCCAGTATAACGTGAGGTAGACAGTTTCGCCAGGCTGTGCCTGGGCTGGTCTCAGGTCGTAGCCTAGCAGACGGAAATCCTGACCTACGTCCGCCTGGATGGAATGCGCGATGGTCGTCTCGGCAATCACCGGGCTGGCTTTGTAGACCCAAACGTAGGGCACGTCATCGAACGTGACAACGAGCTTGGGTTGTCGTAGTCGGTACGCCTCCCATAGGCTCTCCCACTTCTGTGCACCCTTACCTCGAACCACCCAGTTCCTGGCAAAGACTAGGTAATCCACCTCGTCATAGCCATCGTCAGCCATGGGCATGGTCTCGCCCTGGAAATACTGCGCAAAGAGTCCTGCTATCTGGGCACCCACTACCAACGAAGACGACCTGGGCAGTTCGTTCAGGTAGGCTGCGGCCTTGTCTAACCCCTCCCCTTGCTCCTGCCCGGCTACGATGCCCTTTTCCAGGATGGCCTTTGGCGAGCCAAAGATGCGGTTGTAATGGGTGCCATAATATGGGTGATTCGGAATGGAGATGGTAAATTGGGCTGCGATGATGAGCAACAGCCCCAGGTTGAAAAGCCAACGGCGACCGCGCGCCAGCCATTGGACTGCGTGGACGATTCCCGCCCCAGCCACTACATCCACAAATTGAAAGGCGGGCAAATCGTAGCGAGCGGCCTTTTTCTGACCCAGCGTCATCTGCGCGGTGAAAAAGAAGACAAAGGCAACGGCCAGCAACAACGCGAGGCGCCGACGGCGATCCAGTTTTCGGCTCAAGAGAGAACCCAGCCCCACGAAGAAGAACGGGAGGGTGATCTCGGTGGTCTTCAGCGATAGGTTGACCGGATAGAACAGAAACCCCGGATCGTCCGACGTTGTCTGCCCCATGAAGAGGAGAGGGTTGTGGTGGGGGTTGGCAACGTGTTGGCTGATTTCGCTGTAGGTCAGATTCAGCACATTGAGAGGGCGCACCCACATGGCGGGCCAGAGGAGGAAGTAGGTCACGACCAGAGGCAGTGCCCAGAGCAAAACGGCCGCTGCGACCCGCCTGGTCGCTCTGAGGCCCCCGCGCCACCTGACTGCCGCGGGTTCTGCCTTACGCCTCGAATTGAGCAGTTCGCTCAGCTTCCAGGCTCCCAGGCAGAGCAGGAGATAGGGGATGAGGAACAACGAGGGGATTTTGGACAGCAACGCCAGGCCAGCAAAGACGCCGGACAGCACCAGGTAGCGCCAGCGGTTCTGCTTGCCTTGCCCAATGTACACCAGCACCCACAGGGCAGATATCATGACAAAGACGCTCATCAGAGCGTCTACGTGAAGGGTTTTGGAAATATGAATATGAAAGGGATCGAGTGCCAGCAACAGGCTAGCCACGCTGGCAACCTGGCGGTTAAAGACCCGACTCAGCAAGAAATAGGCCAGGACGATAGCCAGCGAGATGACCAGCGCCAGAGGCAGCAGTTCGACAGCCATTTGCTGATGCAGCAGTTGCTGGTCGAAACCGGGGATGAAAGCATTGCCCAGCCTGTTGGCTATCCCGGCCAACCACATTGTAGTGACACCGGGATGAGGTGCCAGCAACGTGGCACCCCAATCCCGCTTCGACACCGCCTGAATAAACTGGTAGGCGCGAGGGTGCCAGAGCGTCGAGCGAGCCACAGGGTAAATGGCTCTGGGCAGGAAGGCCAATAGAAACAGGATGAAGGGAAACGAGATTTTCACCCCTCTGGCGATCACGGCCCGAAGGCGCCGGGGCATCTCGGCGCTGCTGCCCTTCGCCGTCAACTGCACCAGACTTTCCTTTCTGGTAATTCATGTCTTGGCCACAGGCTGCTGTTCTCTGGTTCTCACCCTCCTGCCGGCCGCTTCCCCAACTTGACCTCAATGCGCTGCTGGCGGTCGTTGCGCAATACGGTCAATGTCACTCTTTGACCAACGGATGTGTGGTCGGTCAAGTAGACGGTGAGGTCATCAATGAGAGGGAAATTACGCTCGTTCCCTATACAAGCGGCTGGCATGTACGTCTACTTTGATCACTGCCAGGTCACTGTCTGGGTCGGTGCCCACCAGTTCAGCCCCGGCGGTGGTGCCGTAGGTAATGGTCACCTCGATGCGTCTTGCGCTCTCCACGACGTAGTTGTTGGTCACGATGTGCCCCTCGGTATCCCACACAAAAAGGCCGCTGGTCGTAACGGCGATGTACACCACCGAAGGGCTCGCTTGTTCATACAGCTCGATGAGCAACTGCTCATGCTGTTGCTTCCATTCTCTATGCTACTCTATTATATCAAACCTTTGTAAAGATTTTGTGAAGAAATGATTAAATCCTGGTAAAGATCGGGGCTGGGTGACGCCGATTTGACATTGCAGGCGTTATCATGTATAATACTGGTGGGAACGTTCCCACCAGAATCAGCGATCCTGTTCCCTCACTGCATCGTGGCGAGGTGATCATGCACCGCCGACCGACCATCATTGATGTGGCCCGCGTGGCCGGCGTCTCCAAAACCACCGTCTCCCGGGTGATCGGCGGACACGACTCGTTAGTTCGGGAAGAGACCCGCCAGCGCGTCCTGCGGGCCATCCGACAGTTGGGTTATGAACGAAACGTCATAGCGGGGAGTCTGCGCACCGACCGCACCTACATGGTGCTCCTGGTCATTCCGGACATTGCCAACCCCTTCTGGCCAGAGGTGGCGCGAGGAGTTCAGGACGTACTTGAAACACCGGGATACGGGGCAGTACTGGCCAACAGCGACTGGGACACGCGGCGCGAGCACGAGTTCCTGGCCATGGCCCGGCGCAACCGCTTTGACGGCATCATTATCAACCCAGTCAGCGCCACCAGGGACGAATTGGTCACCGACGGCATTCCGGCGATTGTTCTGGGATTGGGCACCAACTACCCAGACCTGGATACGGTCGGCAGCGACAGCTACGCTGGAACTACCCTGGCATTGGAGCATCTATTCAGCCTGGGACATCGGCGCATCGGGCTCATCAGTGGGTTGTCGCGCCGTACATCGCGTTCCTCTCGCCTGGCCAGCTACGTGGATTTTCTCCAGCAGCGCGACATGCCCGTGGAGGACGAGTTGATCGTCAAGTGCCCCTACGGACAGGAATCTGGTCACCAGAGTATGAAGGCATTGTTGAGCTTAGATAGACCACCCACAGCCGTCTTTGCCGCCAACGATATTCTAGCCATTGGCGCACTGCAAGCGGTTCACCAGGCGGGCCTGCAAGTTCCGCAGGACATGTCCATCATCGGCATGGACGACATCTACGCTGCCTCCGTCACCGCCCCCCCCCTGACCACCATTTCCAAGCAAAAATACGAACAGGGGTGGCAAGCTGGGACCTTCTTGCTGGAGCGTATCGAGAGCAAGGCGCCACAGACACCCCGGCGACTTTCCTTTCCCTGTCGCCTGGTCGAACGCGAATCCACCGCTCCCCCCTGATAGCTTTTCCCACCCCGATTTACCTAGACGCGAATCACTCGCGTCAAAAAAAGAGCTAAGAATGGGAACGTTCCCAATTACGAGACCGACAGAATACTGAGCAAAAGGCGGAAATGGATGATTACTAGAAAAGAACTGACGAGAGACAAAAACCTGTGTAAGGACAAGGCAGCGGGGTGCTTGATTGGCCTCGCGGTTGGGGACGCCCTGGGAGATCTGGGCCGAAACGACGCCTATCGTCAACGCTACGGCATTGTCACCAACCTGTACGGCGATGCCAAGAGCACGGATGACACCGAGTTTGCTCTGCTCACTGCACGCACCTTGCTGGACTGCGACGGCAACCTGACCTCTGAAGCTGTAGCGCGGTCCTGGAAGAAGTACATCATTCAAGAAGGTGGGATTCACCAGCGGGCCGGAAGGCCGTTGATTGGGGCAGTGGAGAACCTCAAACGGGGTATGTTGCCCCCGTACTCAGGTATGGACAACGTTCTCAACAACGACGACGGTGCCGCCATGCGCATTGCCCCGGTCGGTATCGTCTGCGCCGGTCAGCCGGACCGTGCGGCGGCACTGGCCGAAATGGAATCCCGGATAAGCCACGATGGGGATGGTGTTTGGGCGGCCCAGGCTGTGGCAGCCAGCATCGCCGTGGCCATGGTGAATGGCAGCGTCGAAGAGATCATCGCCGCCGGCAGGGCGCAGATTCCAGAGGATAGCTGGCTCGGACGCGCCATGGCCCACGCCATGAACATCTGCGACCAGGCGAAAAGCGTTCGAGAGGCGTGGGAACCATTGCATACGCAATTGTGGACGCCAGAGCACGCGGCTGCACCCGAAGCGATCCCTCAGATCTATGCCCTATTCCGCCTGGCCGATGGCGATTTTCGAGAAGGGATGTTCTGGGCCGGCAATTTTGGGCGCGACGCCGACACCATCGCCGCCATCGTTGGCGCACTGGCCGGCGCGAAACAGGGGATTTCGGCTATCCCGGAGAACTGGGTTGGGGTTGTCAGAAAGCCCAGCGCCGTTTGTCTGAAGTTCACGGCCAATGAAGACATCATCGAACAGGCAGAAGAACTGGTAACCTTGATTCGTTAGAAAGGTAGGTGTCTGCCATGATCAGCACAAAAGCTCGAATACGAAACCCCATCAGAACCTGGCAAGAAATGAAGCCCAATGCCCGTCGAGAGGCCCTTGCAGGGTACTTCTTCATCTCCCCCTGGCTGTTGGGTTTCATCATCTTTTTCGCCGTGCCGATTCTCGCCTCGTTTGCGCTCAGTTTTACGCGGTGGAACATCGTTAGCCCCCCGAAGTGGGTTGGCCTCAGAAACTACCAGACGATCTTCACTGCTGACAAAGATTTCATACACTCGCTCAAAGTCACCGTCCGCTACTCCCTGATCTACATACCGCTCACTACGGTGGTCGGGATCGCAGTGGCTATGGCCTTGAACTCCAAAGTGAAGGGAGTGGGGATTTTCCGCACCCTATTTTACCTGCCCTACATCGCGCCCACGGTTGCATCTTCTTTGGTCTTCATGTGGATCCTTCATCCCAACTTCGGATTGGTCAACGTGATTCTCAAACGGTTTGGCATAGACGGTCCCAACTGGTTCAACGACCCTCGGTACGCACTGTGGGGCATTATCATGATTGCCCTGTGGGGGGTGGGAGGCAGCGCGGTCATTTACCTGGCCGGGCTGCAGAACATCCCCCAACACCTGTACGACGCGGCCAAGGTTGACGGCGCCAATACCTGGCAGCAATTCCGGCACGTGACCCTTCCCATGCTCACCTCCGTCATTTTCTTCCAATTGGTGGTGGAGCTGATCGGGGTCTTCCAAACCTTTACCTCAGCCTTTGTCATCTCGGCAGATAGATACGGCGCCGGCCCCATCAAGGAGCTGTTCTTCTACATGATCCACGTGTACATCAAGGCCTGGCAGTCGTTGCGCATGGGCTATGCTGCTGCCCTGTCGTGGATTCTGACCTTGATCATCCTTCTTATCACCGTCCTGGTTTTCCGGAGCTCACCTTACTGGGTGTATTACGAAGCGGAAAAGAAGTGAGGAAGGGTAGCTACCACCCTCCCGCAGGTTTAGTCGGTAGTATCGGGCAAAACACTCACTCCAGGCAAATGCGCGGATACCCAGACCGATAGAAGCAACCTGCGGGAGGGTAGACCGAATAGTCACGAGGAGAGAACAATGAACACCAATCGGTCAATCTCTGGGGCCGCTGGCCCGATGGTCAGGAAGCCCAAACCGCCTCCCCGACTGATGGCAACCATCCGGGGTTACGCAGCCTTGATCTTCTTCGGCGTCCTGTTGATGACACCGTTTTACTGGATGATCGCCACTTCCCTCAGATCGGTGGATCAGCTTTTTCAGATCCCGCCTTCCTGGGTCCCCTGGCCGCCTGCATTTGAGAATTTCGTCAGGGTCTTTCAGGAGGTACCGTTCGCGGCATTCATCAAGAACAGCCTGATATTGGTTTTCTGGAACGTCGTAGGACAGGTGTTTTCCTGTACGATGGTGGCTTATGGGTTCTCTCGCTGCCGTTTTCCGGGCCGCAATCTTCTCTTCCTGGTTCTATTGGGAACGCTCATGGTTCCCAACACGGTGACCCTGGTACCTCAATTCATTCTGTTTGCCAGGTTGCACCTGATCAACTCCTTTTGGCCCCTCATCCTTCCCGCTTTTGGAGGCAGTCCCTATCTCATTTTCTTGATGCGTCAATACATGCTCACCATTCCCCTTGAGCTGGACGAGGCTGCCACGATTGATGGTGCCAACCGGTGGCAGATCCTTCGCCACATCATTCTTCCCTTGTCAGCGCCGGCCGTGGCTCTGGTGGTGGTGTTCACCTTTGTCGGTACGTGGAACGATTTCATGCGCCCACTGATCTATTTGAACGATTCGGCGAAATTCCCTCTCTCGGTTGGTCTTCAATTCTTCCGGGGAGCCAGGAATACCTCTTGGGAACTGCTCATGGCAGGCTCTTTGATGGCCATGATACCTCCTGCTCTTCTCTTTCTAATCGCCCAGAAACGTCTGATGGGAGGTATTTCGGTGTCGGCTATCAAAGGTTAAGACCCTCAAGTCTTTTAGCGGATTTCTGCAGGGCTTTCCCGGAAAGTGCTCTGAGCCCCGTCCCCGGGGCGACTTTCGCGAGGTGACTTCGCTGGCGACGCCCCCGGGGACGGGGGCTGAGAGCGTTTTCAAGGACTTTCCGGGAGATCTCTACGTTGAGAGGAGGTGATGGCATCAGACAACTGAACGGCTTTTCTCGGCAACAACAGAATCAAAATCATTAGCAAAGCAAAGGAGGAAAAACAGATGAAACGCACGAGTTTGTTGGTCAGCCTGATCATGATCGTGTCGCTGCTGGCCGCCTGTGGCCCCGCCCAGACCCCTGAGGTGATCGAGAAGGAGGTGGTCGTCGAAAAGCAGGTTCCGATTACCGTCGAGGTGGAGAAGGAGAGGGTAATCGAAAAGCAGGTCCCGGTCACCGTCGAGGTAGAGAAGGAGGTGGTCGTCGAAAAGAAGGTCGTCGAGACCGTCGAGGTGATCAAAGAGGTAGAAGTCACCGCCGTGCCAACTCCCGTCACTGAACCAGGAGAGGACGAGGTGGTGACCATCACCTGGTGGGCGACGGAGAGAGGCCGCGATACGGCCGCCACCCGCGAACTGCACTACCAAATGGCGCGTGCCTTTGAGGAAACCCATCCCAACACCAAGGTCGCCGTTGCGCTCTTCCCCAGCCGGGGATTCTCCACCCGCGTACTGACCGCCATCTCTGCGGGTCAGGGTCCAGATGTCTGGTATCACTACTATGCCCCTGACATTGCCGCCCAGGGGTTCTTGGAGGATCTAACGCCGTACATCGAAGCATCGGGTTTCGACCCTCAAGACCGCTGGTTCAACATCGGCAATATCCGCGGTCTGTATGACGGTCGGTACTATGCCGTTCCGCGGGATGCTACCGGTCTGGTCATTGGATACAACAAGGACATCTTCGACGCCGCCGGTGTGCCCTACCCAGAGGAAGGCTGGACGATGGCGGATTTCCGGGAAAAGGCCATTGCCACTACCGATAGGGACAACAATGTCTATGGCTTCCAGTCGTTTGACTCAGGCTGGTTCCAATGGAATATCTTCGGGTATAACGCGGGGACAGACTTCATCGGCCCGGATGGCCGCGATATCGTTGGTTACATGGACACCCCCGAAGCGTTGGAGGCCTACCGCTGGATTCTGGATCTGAATACCGTGGATCAGATTGCTGGACCGCCGGGCCTGGCGGATCAGTTCGGACTTGACTTCCTCTCCGGCCAGATTGCCATGTTCGTCTTCACCACCTGGGAGTATGACCTGTTCACGGATAAGGTGGACTTCAACTACGGTTTCGTCAGTCCGCCCAGTTGGGAGGAGGGCGAGGAGTCTGTCCCCTGGACCGATTCCTACATGTTCTACATGAATAGCGCCAGCCCCCACAAGCAGCGTGTTTGGGAATTCCTGGAATTCCTGAGCGGGCCTGAGGGTGGAAAGATGATGGCCGAAGCCGGCGTGTGGTCACCCGCGGTTCGCGAAGTATGGGAGGAAATGGGGTGGACGACCGACGAGATTTTAGGCCCCATCTACGATGAGCTCCAGAAGCCGACTGTCGTCCTCAACTATGAGCGCTCCCAATTCTATTGGGATTGTGTCGGCGGCATTTGGGATGAAATCGTCGGCCAGTATGTGGAGCAGGGCAACAC
>CAZQDO010000201.1:0-10089 GCA_964592085.1 uncultured Anaerolineae bacterium
GCCGAGAAGGATGACCCACGCCATATCGAGGCTCATCTTGGTGAAGATGGGCGAGATACAGTTAGGGAGAATCTCTCTGAAGATAATGTGGAACTTGCTAGCTCCGAGCGCCTCAGCAGAACTGACAAAGAACTCGTTCCGTAGGGTGGAGGTGAGTCCGTAGACCAGCCGGGTATACCACGGCCACCACATCAGGGAGACGGCTATCATAGCGTTGGTCAGGTTCGGAGTGAGGACAGAAGCAATGGCCAAGGCTAGGATCAGCGGTGGCACAGCCAGGAAAATATCCGTGATGCGCATGATTATCGTATCCAGCCAGGTCCCCTGGCTGTAGCTGGCGATCAGTCCCAGTGGCACTCCGATAGGGACGACAACGGCCAGAACGACCATCCCCATCGTCAGCGAGAAGCGAAAACCGAAGAAAATCCGGCTTAGAATGTCGCGGCCGATAACATCAGTGCCGAACACATAGCGCCGACAGGGAGGGGTGCTGGCATTGGCAAAGTCAACGAACTTGCCTGCGTGCTCGGGGTATGGAGCGACCCACGGAGCGAAGACGGCCAGGAAGACGACGAGTAAGACCGTACACAGCCCGACGATAGACATCGGATTGCGTGAGAACTTGTACCAATTGCGGCCTAGATTCTCCATCATCTTGCTCTTTGGCAGAGCTGGACGCTTCGCTTGTGCTGTCACGTTATTCACCTCTTTGCGGAGCCAATCGGATCCTGGGGTCGAGCAGACCGACGACGATGTCAACCAAAATGTTGACGACGATAAAGACCACACCCATAGTCAAGACGACGCCGGCGATGGCGTTCAAGTCTTTGCGCAACATCGTGTTGATGCCATAGCGGGAACTCCCGGGCCAGTTAAAGATCGTCTCAACCAGGAAAGCATTGCTCATCGTACCGGCAAAATCAAGGCCCAAGATCGAGACCGTCGGGATCAGGGACGGTTTGAGTAAGAACTTTCTCATGATCACTTTCTCCGGGATGCCGAGGGAGCGTGCGGACGCGATATAGTCTTTGGTCAGATTGTCGGACATGGTCGAGCGGGTGATGCGGGACTCCTGGGCCAGCCCCCCCATGGCCAGGGCAACCCCGGGCAGGATAAGGTGCCACAGGGCATCGAGGAAGGTGGTCAGATTGCCGCTCAGCAGGGAATCCACCGTGATGAGGCCGGTGACAGTTGGCGGGGGCGAGACTCCTGGGCTGAGCCTCCCTATCGTCGGCATCCACTCCAGGGTCATACCAAACAGAAGAAGAAAGAAGATGGCGAAGATGAAAGAGGGGGTCACCACCCCAAGGTAAGAGACGACGCGAAGAAGGTTGTCAATCCACTTGTCCTTATGCCGGGCAGAGAGTATCCCGAGAGAGATGCCCCCTCCCGCCATAATGACGCCAGCGAAGAGAGTCAATTCCAGTGTCGCCGGGAAAAACTCCTTCATGTCGTCAACCACCGGGCGCCGCGTCACCAGGGAGGTGCCCAGGTCGCCATGCAGGGCATCGCGCAGCCAGTAATAGTACTGGACGTGAAGTGGTTCGTGGAGGTGCATCTGTCGGCTCAGCTCGTCAATCACGTACTGGGGTGCCCTGGGCCCCACGGCCATCCGCGCCGGATTGCCGGGCATGATCCGAGAGATGATAAAGATCACGATGGAAAGACCGAGTAGGACAAAGATGGAATGGAGGACACGACGAACAATGAAAGTAATGAACCTCATCAATACCTCCTCGACGAGAAATTCAGCCGAAGCCCCTGAGGGGCCTCAACGGGTCCCTCAGGGGCTCGGTTTAGTACATGGGCAACACCTATGGCCCGGTGACCCCGATATTGGGCGCGAAGAAGACGAGGCCCATCAGCGGGATGACCTCCCCTCGAGCGGCAGGCCAGTCCACGTAGTCCGACCGGTAGGCCTGCTTTTGAACCTGGTCATACAGGAAGAGGCTCGGGCAGAGATCCATGATGTAATCCTGCAACTCCCTGTACCTGGCGTATCGCTCCTCCTCGTCCACGGTGGTCAGGGAATCGTCGATCATCTGATCCAGCTCATCGTCCAACAGCCACTCGTTCTGCGACCAGGTGGGGGCGGCGTCGGAGTGGTAGCGCACCTTCAGCAGGGAACCCGCTTCGGGGAAGTCAGCCGAGACATAGATGGTCACGATGTGAGGGCTCGTCTCTATGTCGGCCGTCTCCTCGACCACAGCCGTCCACGGCGTGCCAACGACCTCGACATCTATGCCGACTTCGGCCATGTTGGCCTGGAAGAGCAGCGCCCATTTCTCCTCGGTAGGTACGTCGGTGATCCAGTGGACCTCCACCGGGTACTGATCGAGTTGATCGGCATACGGTGACTGAGCCAACTCCTCGCGCGCCTTATCCAGATCGCGCTCGAAGACGAAGACATCTGGATTGTGACCGGCCGTGATCGCTGGGACCGGCCCTCGCGACTGCTGCGTCCCAGGCCACTCCAGGGCCACGGCGGCCTCGTAGTCGAAGGCCCAGGACATGGCCCGCCGGAAGTGGATGTCGTCCAGGGGCGGCTTCTTGGTGTGCATCATGTAGTAGAACTCGGTGAGGGTCGGGAAGGCAGCTACGTCAACCCCTTCCATCTCGTCGAGGGCCTACAGCGCTTCGATAGGCTGCCACTGGTCGGTGATCTCCAGTTCCCCTCGTGACATCAGCGTCCGTACGGTGGCTGGCTCAGTGGTGCCAATGAACTTTACCTCAGCGGGCGCGTTCGGGTGGAATGTTCCGAACCAGCCGTCGTACTTCTCCATCAGGAGGTACTCCTCCAGGGGGAACTCCTTCACCGTGTAGGGCCCAGAGCCAGCGTCGTGGGTCAGCAGCCACTCTTTGCCGTAGTCGCCGTTGTCGCCGTAGGGTCCCGGGGTGATGATGTTGGCCATCACTTGCTCTTCGTCGGCAATGTACAGGCGAACCAGGCTGATGAGGAAGATGCCACTCGGCCTGGCGAGCTTGAACTGGACGGTGTAGTCGTCGAGGGCGGTGGCGCTTTCGACAGTACCCAGGAACACGTAGGCGTATCCCTCGCCGATCTCCAGCATCCGGTTCATGCTGAAGGCGACGTCGCTGGCCGTCAGCTCGCTCCCGTTGTGGAACTTGATCCCCTCCTTGAGATCGAAGGTCCAGGTGAGGCCGTCGTCCGAAACCTCCCAGCTCTCCGCCACGTGGGGCTCAACCCCGCCCGCGGTGGTGGGGAAGACGAGGGTGTCGTACAGGTTACACAGAGAGGATGAGCTGGAGAAGTCAGACCCCACCGCCGGGTCAATGTAGGTGGGCCAGGAGAAGGTGACCCTGAGGATCCTCTCCTTGGGTGGCGCCATGTACGCCGCCGCTTCCTCAGCACTGGGAATGAGGAGCTTCCAGCCGGGATGGATCAGGTTGGGGTTCTCAATGCTTGCGAAGCTAGAATCTTCATCGTGTTTGGCATTGGTAGCGTGGAAGATGCCCCAATAGGCCGGCCCGCTACCCAGGTACTTCTCCGCCAGGGTCCAGAGGTTGTCGCCCAGCTTAACCGTGTAGGTCAACTCCTCCTGGACCGGCGGAGCAGCACTTGCCGTGCCCACCAAAGTTAGCAGCATAGCAAGCACTAAAAGCAGATTAAGGCCAACTCGTTGGCACTGCGTCCTTTTAGACATTTGTTACCTCCTTGCTTGTGTTTTGAGATCAAAAAGTGAGAACCCGACGTTTTCGTGCGATAGGCATCCCTCCTTTCAGTATGCGCAGACGTAAGCAGTCTACCCCCCAAGATTGCCATCTGGAACGGGTGGCGAGACCGCCCATACTGCAATGCACTCCTCGTCCCCTTCGTTTCGCCAGGAATGGGGCTGAAGTGCCTGGTAATGAATGCTATCTCCGGCCTCCAGTACAAAGGTCTCTTCGCCGACAGTGATCACCAGTCGGCCTTTGAGAACCAAGCCGGATTCTTCCCCTGGATGAGTGGTAGGCGACCCGCTTGAGGCGCCCGGTCGACACACCAGGCGATAGGGCTGGATCTTCTTGTTCGATAGGTCCGCTGACAAAAGCTCCACAATGGCACCAGCCGTGCTATCGAGCCTTTTGCCCTGGTTTGATCTGACGACACTAGGAGCAGAAACGTCATCCTCGAAGAAGAATCTCACTTCCACATCCAAAGCCGTGGCAATGGCCGTCAGCCTGGGCAAGGAAGGCATGGTCACGCCTCGTTCGACCTGAGACAAATAGCTGGCCGACAAACCGACTCGTTGGCCTAGCTGGACCAGGGTGAGCCCTCGCTCATTGCGCAAGGCCTTGATACGTTTACCAAAGTTCTGCACAACCTCTCCTCACCATTGAGTAGTCTGCGATTCTCGCTGGACTAAAGTCCAATTCTCAGAAGTCTGTAGCTTAATCAGTTGTTAGAAAACAGGGGGGGTAAAAACACAAAAGGCCATCGCCGGATTGTCTCCCGGATTCTCCATGCGATGTTTCACTGTAGATTTGAAATGGATGCTATCGCCCGGATTCAGATCATAGACCGCCTCGCCGATCCACAAACGCAGGGTCCCTTCCAACACATATACAAATTCCTCGCCAGGATGGGAGCGGAATTCGTCAAATGGCAAAGTCCCATCCACGGGGTCCATTTGCAACAGCAGAGATTCGAGTTTTCGTTCGGGGAAACTGGTCGAGAGGAGTGAGTAGACAACAGGAGAACCTTCAAAGCGAAACACCTCGCGTTCCTCGGATCGGACGACTTTGGTGTCATGAACCATCGTGGGGAAAAAATGAGTCACCTTCACGCCCAGGGCCTGGGCAATGGCATACAGCATGGTAATAGAGGGCACAGCTTGGCTTCTCTCCACCTGGGAGAGGAAGCCGGGGGTACAACCAGCTCGCTGGGCCGCTTCTTCCAGAGTAAGCCGGTTATCCAGCCGCAACTGACGGATCTTTTGTCCCATGATGCGAATTGTAGTCTCCATACAAAAATTATACCATAACTACACCTCGCTGTCAAAACACCGTGCTTCTTTTTTCAATCACATTATATTCGTTTTATTGTAATTAAAGTGCTTTCAATCGTATTCTGTTTGATTGTGATTCCTGGAAACACCTATCCCTCCGCGGTGCGAACCTCGACATCAGAAAGCAGCTCGATAACCCGCATCACCGCCGAGTGATCCAGGTCGCCCCACCCCTGCGCCTGCATCGCGCCGAACAACTCGTGAGCCAGAGCCGATGCTGGCAGCGAGATACCATAGGCCCGCGCCGTCTCGCGAATGATGTTGAGATCCTTATAGTGCAACCTGCTTCTGAACCCCGGCTCGAAGACGCGCCGGATGATCCGCGGCCCACGCACGTCCATCACTCGCGACTGAGCCAAACCGCCACTGAGCACCTGGACCACGATGGCTGGATCCACCCCAGCCCTGGCTCCCAAAACCAGCGCCTCGGCCATGCCGATCAGGTTCAAAGCAACCTGAATCTGATTGCAGGCCTTCACCGTCTGGCCGGCGCCGCTGGGGCCACAGAGCACGATGGTCTTACCCATCACCTCCAGAAGGGGCAATACCTCGTGGAAGACATCCTCGTCACCGCCGACCATGATGGACAGGGTGCCCTCCTGAGCGCCCACGTCGCCGCCACTGACCGGCGCATCCAGGCAGCGCACCCCTTTCTCGGCCAGCGCGTTGGCCACTTTCACCGCCACGGGCGGCGCGATGGTGCTCATATCCACGTAGACATCGCCCTGGCTCACGCCCTCTATCAGCCCCCCCTCGCCCAGGGCCACCCGCTCCACGTCGGGTGAATCGGGAAGCATGGTGATGATCACCTGGCTCCTGGATGCCACCTCTGTGGGAGAAAAGGCCGGCTTGGCGCCCTCAGCGGCCAACTCCTCAACCGGCTCAGGGCTGCGATTGTGGACCACCAGCGGATAGCCCGCCTGGAGCAGGTTCCTGGCCATGGGCTTGCCCATGACTCCTAGACCGATGAAACCGACAGTAGGTTTGTTCATCGCAAATGCTCCTTTGTCTGCTACTGGCCATAAACGTGGGTGTAGCGGTGGTGCAGCTTGGCTACGTCCTCCGGGGGAATCACCTCTGGTTGGCCCAGTTGCAGCGCGAGCCACACCGTACGCGCCGCATCTTCCACCATGACCGCCGCCTTGACCGCAGCCTCGGCCGTAGGACCAATGGTGAAGACGCCGTGGTTCTTGAGGAGCACGGCCGGGGAATCGCCGATGGATTCCATCACCACCTGGCCGATTTCCTCGCCACCGATGAGGGCGAAGCCGCCACACGGAATGGGACCGCCGAACTCGTCGGCCATGGCAGTAAGGTAGACCGGGATAGGCCGACCCAGGGCGGCGAAGGCGGTAGCATAAGGAGAGTGGGTGTGGACGACGCCGTTGACGTCTGACCGATGGCGGTAGATGTAGAGATGGCTGGCCGTGTCCGAAGAGGGCTTGAGGCCCCCCTCTACCACCTCACCCTCCAGGCTGACCACGACATGGTCTGCCGGACGCAGGGCCTCGTAGCGCACGCCACTGGGCTTGATCACCACCAGTCCGCTCTCTGGGTCCCGGGCACTGACGTTGCCGCTGGTCCAGGCCACGAGGTGGTTCTTTGGCAATTCCAGATGCAGTATGCAGACCTCTTCCTTTAGATGTTCGAGCATGACAGCCCCCTACAGATAAGTGGGTTCGTAGTTGCGACTTCCTAACCCGGACAAGCCGGAACCAAACAGGATTTGAAACCACCAAGTCACCAAGACACCAAGTTCTTTAGTTTTTTCCTGCTTCGTGTCTTTGTGTCTTTGTGGTTGATTTTCTTGCCCAATGTGCAAGAATTTCACCGGTAAGGTACCAAGGTGCCTGGCACTAGACTAAGTGCCAGGCACCTGAACAGCTACACTAAAAACGCTAACGTCCAGATCACTTGGCCAGAACTTGCTGCTTGAGGGCCTTGAGGCGCTTCATAACATCGTTCTGGCCCCGGCCGAAGTAGTCGTGCAGTCTCACGTACTCGGCGAACAACTGGTCATACACGGCCTGGTTCTCGGCGATGGGCCGGTAGACCTCGTCCTTGAGGTGGGCCATGTACTGGGCCACCTCGAAGATGGTGTCGTAGCCTCCCGCCGCTTTGCCGGCTGCCACCGCTCCGAACATGGCCGAGCCCAGAGCCCCCGCCTGAGACGAGGCAGCCACCTTGATCTCCCGCCCTGTCACGTCGGAGTAGATCTGCATCAGCAGCTTGTTCCTCTCTGGCAGACCGCCGCAGGCCACCAATTCCTTCACCGCCACCCCGCTCTTCTCGAAGGTTTCAATGATGATGCGGGTGCCGTAGGCTGTGGCCTCGATGAGGGCCCGGTAGATCTCCTCAGCACTAGTGGCCAGGGTCGCGCCCAGGAGCAACCCGGTCAGGTCCACGTCCACCAGGATGGAGCGGTTACCATTCCACCAGTCCCGGGCCAGCAGCCCCGACGCGCCCACCCGTAACTGAGCCGCCTTCTCCTCCAACAGCGGGTGCAGATCGATCCCTCGCCTCTGGGCCTCCTGGTGATACTCCCAGGGAACGCAGTGGTCCACGAACCAGGCGAAGTGATCGCCTACACAGGACTGCCCGGCTTCGAAGCCGAAGAAGCCGGGGATGATGCCGTCCTCCACCACGCCGCACATCCCCTCCACGATCTGCTTCTCCGTGCCCAACACCATGTGGCAGATGGAGGTGCCCATAATCATCACCATCCGCCCCGGCTCGACCACGGTAGCCGCCGGCACCGAGACGTGGGCGTCCACGTTGCCGATGGACACCGCTGTCCCCTCTTTGATGCCCGTGGCCTCTGCCCACTGCCTGGTCAGCCCGCCGGCCCGACCACCCAAGGGATAGATGTCCTGCGAGAGCTTCTCGCCCACCACGTGGCGCAACTGCGGGTCGAGGGCGGCGAAGAAATCGTCCGAGGGGTAGCCGGTGCCCTTCTCCCAGATGGCCTTGTAGCCCGCCGTGCAGGAGTTTCGTTTCTCCTCGCCCGTCAGTTGCAGGACAATCCAGTCGGCGCCCTCAATAAAGCGATCCGCTGCCTGGTAGACCTCTGGGGCTTTGTTCAGCGTCTCCCAGATCTTGGGGAACAGCCACTCCGAAGAGATCTTGCCCCCATAGCGGACGAGGAAGTCCTCAGCCCGCTCCCTGGCAATGCGGTTGAGCTCGTTGGCCTCGGGTTGGGCGGCGTGGTGTTTCCAGATCTTGACCCAGGCGTAGGGGTTATTCCGCCACTCCTGCTTCAGGCACAGCGGCGTGCCCATCTTGTCAATGGGCATCATAGTGCAGGCGGTGAAGTCGGTGCCCAGGCCGACGACGTCTCCTGCATCAACCCCGGCCTCCCTGAGGACGGCAGGAACGGCCACCTTCACCGTCTCCAGGTAGTCGGCGGGATTCTGGAGCGCGAAGTCGGGGGGCAGCCTGATGTCGGTGCCGGGTAGCGCCTCGTCAATGACCGCGTCGGCGTAAGGGTGTACATAGGTCGCCACCTCCTCGCCCGTGGCCACGTCCACCAACACCGCTCGCCCTGATTCGGTGCCAAAATCCACTCCAATTGCGTATTTTTTCTTGCCCATATCAGCCTCCTGTATCAGATTATTAGGGATCAGGGAGTCAGGAACTAGGAAATCGAGGAATCAGTGACCTGATTCCCCGATCACTCATTCCTGATCACTGTTGTGATACTCATGTCTCTGATAGCAAGCGTTCGAAGGTGTCCGGGGGGAGAACATCCAGGTACTGGACGATGACATCTGCCTGGTTCAAGGCGTGCGCGGGATTCGTCGTTGTCACGGCGATGCATTTCATGCCAGCCTGTCTCGCAGCCTCTACACCGGCTATCGCGTCTTCGACCACGACACAGCGCTCTGGCGGGACGCCGATCAAACGCGCGACTTTGAGGAACAGTGTTGGGTCGGGCTTACCCGGCAGATCAAAGCCTGAAGCTATGGCGTCGAAATAGCCACGCAGACCCAATTCGTCTACCAAAGCGTCAATGTTGGCCGGCGGCGCAGACGAGGCGATGCCCTGCCGCGTGCCCGCAGCCTTCAGCCGCTCAAGCCAAGCAAGCACACCCGGCAATGGCTGAACGTGACCGCGAACAGCCTGACGGAACAGTTGTTCCTTGCGGTCGCTGATCTCGGCCAGGAGCTCAGGCGCGGGGGTCCGTCCCAGGAGCACCTCCAGTATGCCGGTGTTGTTCATCCCGAACGTAGTCCGGAATAACTCGCGGCTGAACGGGATACCCTGCTCCGAAAGGGCCTGCGACCAGGCCTGAAAGTGAAACTCGCCCGAGTCAACCAGCACGCCATCCATGTCCCAGATGACGCCTTGTTTGGCTGTATTCTGAACTCGTTTCAGAGGTGCTTCCTTGTGTCTCATTCGCGGCCTGTTATTCCCACCCCCGCAGTGTTGGATCGAAAGCGTCACGCAGACCATCCCCTGGAAAGTTGAAGGCGAACATCAGCAAGAATAGCGCCAGCTCGGAGTTGGTGGGTTCGCGCCAAGCCCGATGAAACTGAGAAAGGCTTCATAGGAAAAGAGTTGCGCCGCAATTATATCTCAGGGTTAGAAAAAAAGGGGAAAAACTGGTAAACTAGGATCGTAAGTGAACCAGTACCTCAAGGAGAGCCAATCATGCTTATACGTTTCAAGTATCTGAGACAGCGTCCCCGCGTGTTTCGTAGTGTGACGGGCCGGTCTATACTATTGTATGACATTCGCCGAAACTTGTCAACTCGGCCAACTCTTTCTGTGGCGGCGCCTCGCTGCCCCACATCCGGCTGGGATACCAGCCGAACCGCTGTGCCAGATCAGCCAGGAACTCAGCGTATTTGTATGGAGCCAGGACAGCATCTATGACCGGGACACCAAGCGTGTCCTGCATCTCCTGGTAGAAACCGTAGACCGCTGAGCAGCCCAGGATGAGAACTTCGGCGCCATCCTCTTCGACGGCCTTGCGCCCTTCGGTCAGCAGTTGATGGCACGTGCGGTCACGATCTGCCTGGAAATCGTGCACGTCCATATCGAGCGAGCGCATTGAAGCGAGGCGATGGCCGTGACCATA
>CAZQDO010000202.1:0-10083 GCA_964592085.1 uncultured Anaerolineae bacterium
GTGCGGGTCTCCTGGTGGCTTCCTCATTAAAAATATAGATATTTCACAATCATTGCTACTATCGCTGAAGGCCCTTCGAGAGAGGCGATGGCTTGCCATTCAGCAAATATACTGCCCCCAGATTAGAGCCTATCCGAAAACTGCCCCCACATCCGTCTTCAGGTGCGGAAATCGGCCCGGGGACGGGCCTCAGAGCGGGTTTTCGGATAGGTACCTACACGTCCTCAAGACATCCTCCATGAGCTCATCTGTCTCAGGCAGCTCGCCAGCGGCTTCCAGACAGGCTATCTCCAGTAACGCTTCATAAGATTCCGCACATTCTGGACACTGCTGAAGATGCTGACACACATCGGGCAGCACGCAGGCCGCATCCTCGCCCAGGACCTCTATGCTGACGTACTGGTCAAGGGCCTCACATGCCTGTTCGCAATCTATCTCCTCGTCCTGGGTAGTGAAGATGTTGTGGACCCAGTGCTTGAGCGTTTCCTTTTCCATCCCTATTACACTTCCCTCCCTTTGGCTGTCTAAAGTAGGATGCATCTCCTCGGCTGTTTCTTACCCGATTTAGCTGAAGATGCTCAAGACGTAATCCTCGCTGAGATCATACTCAGTCAAGCGGCTCTTGAGCTTCTTGCGCGCATCGTGCAGGATCTTGTACACGTTGTTCTTGTTGGTACCCAACTGCTTTGCTACCTCATTCATCGGCATACCACGAAAGAGCAGATGGGTGAGGGCTATCCGTTGCCTTTCGCTAAGCTCCTCATCAATGATCCGCTGGATGACGACCAGAACCTCTTCCTGCTGAGTGGCCCTCTCAGGATCCTGACTCCGCACGTCCTCAATCATAGCCATGAGGGATGGTTCTTCTTCTTCATCGGGCAGGGCTTCCAGGGAGAGGGCTCTCCACCTGCGATGCCGTAGCTCCCCGGCCGCCAGGTTGATGACGATGCGATAGGCCCAGGTGGTGAACTTGCTCTGACCGCGGAAGGTATCGAGCTTATCCACGACGGTCACCAATGCCTCCTGGGCCCAGTCCTCGGCCAGGTGCTGTAACTCTTCTGGGCTAAAGTGGGCCAGATCGCTCCTGTCGCGGGAGAGATAAACCATGACCGCACGGAGCAGGTAATCACGCAGGTCTTCTAAAGCTTCTTCCTGGGTTGCTCCATGGCTGCGTAGCGCGTGCAGCCATTCCTCGTTACTTCTCTTGTGAGTTGCGGCCATCTCGACTCTCCGTTTTACGACTCTGTGTGCCCCAGGTTCAACAACCGTCTCGACTTGATTCCGAACAAATCCTACTATATCATAGGTGCCGTGAAAACGCAAGTTGTTTGGAACCACGAGCACCGCTTGTGGGTTGACCCATTCTCACTTCCAAGTTTGGGCCAGGTGTGGTATACTTATCCCATCACTTGATGAAGGAGCCTGACGATCATGTTGACTGAGAAATTGCCCCGCGTTTCTATCGCCCACCTGCCCACCCCCCTGGAGGAGATGCCCCGCCTGAGCGAAGCCCTGGGCGGACCACGCCTCCTCGTCAAGCGCGACGATCAGACTGGCCTGGCCACCGGCGGAAACAAGGCCCGCAAGCTGGAGTTCCTGGTGGCCGATGCTCTGGAGAGGGGGGCCGACACCCTCATCACCACTGGCGCGGTCCAGTCCAACCATACCCGCCAGACGGCCGCCGCCGCCACCAAGTTCGGCTTGCAGTGCTGTTTGGTTCTGGGGGGAGAGAGTCCCAGCCGGTGGACCGGCAACTTGATGCTGGACAAGCTGTTGGGGGCCGAGATCTACTGGGCCGGGGAACGGGATCGCGCCCAGGTGATGGAGGAAGTGGCCGGGGAGGTAACGCGCCGGGGCCGCAGTCCATACATCATCCCGCTCGGCGGCTCTACCTCCGTGGGTGCGATGGGCTATGCGGCAGCCATGGAGGAATTGATGGACCAACTGGCAAAGCGAGACCTCCAGGTGGATCGGGTGGTTTTACCCACGGGCTCTGCGGGTACCCACGCGGGCATGATGGTAGGGGCCAAGGCCCTGGGGTTTGCTGGCCAGATCGAGAGCGTCAGTGTGAGCCAAACCAAGGAAGTAGTGAAGGCCGGGTTGGAGGAGTTGGTCACAGAGACAACGGAACTCCTTGGACTCGACCTCTCCTTTGCCAGTGAGGACTTCATCGTTCACGATGACTACCTCGGCGAGGGCTATGCCAAGATAGGGCCGCCGGAGCGAGAGGCCATTCGACTCGCGGCCCGCACCGAGGGCCTGCTGGTGGATCCAGTTTACACGGGCCGTGCCCTGGCCGGCCTGATTGATCTGGTCAGGAGAGGTGTTCTTGGCAGAGATGAGACCATTCTCTTTTGGCACACCGGCGGCACGACAGCCCTCTTCGCCTACGCCGACGAGTTGCTGTAATGACTATTGTTCTGTCAGCCACCATCGTCTTCTTTGCCGCTTTTGTGCAGACCCTCTCGGGCTTCGGTTTCGCCCTGATCGCCATGCCCCTCATCACCCTCATGATGAGCCTTCAGATGGCTGCGCCTTTGGTTTCCCTTACGGGCCTTACCCTCTGTACCATCAATCTCGTTCGCTACCGCCGGGCAGTCAACATCTACGAAGTGCTGCGGTTGGTCACTGCCTCCGCGCTAGGGATACCTTTTGGCCTCTGGGTGCTGACCAACGTGGACGAGTCCGTCATCAAACTGGTACTGGGATTGATCCTGACCACCTACGCGGTTTATGCGCTGGTGCGTCCGGCCACGCCACATCTGCGCTCCCGGTGGTGGGTCTATCCCGCTGGCTTCGCTGCCGGCTGCCTGAGCGGCGCCTACAACACGCCTGGCCCGCCAGTGGTCGTCTACGGTTCGCTCCGACAATGGCCCAAGGATGAGTTTCGTGCTGTATTGCAGACCTACTTTGCCCTCAATGCCGTGTTGATCGTCTCGTCACACGCCATTGCGCGCCGCCTGACGACGGACGTGCTAACGTTTTACGCCTACGCCGCGCCCGCGCTTCTGTTGGGCATCCTGGCGGGCTCCCGCGTTGACAGCATGGTGAACAAAGATCGCTTCCGCACCATCGTTACGGCGATGATCCTGGCGTTGGGGGTGTCACTCGTGCTTGGTCTGGGGCGGAGTTGATGTCGCAGCCGAGGCCGCCCTGTGGTACCAGACCCAGGGGCAATCGGCGACCCTGGCCGAGTAATCCGGGCAGCGGCTGGCGATTCTGTCCATCGCTGCGTTCCTGCTAGATGGTCTGATCGCGTTGTTGTTCGTCAACGAAAGGGAAGCCGTTCGGCAGGCTCACGACAAAGCCCGCGAAGCAGCCGCACAGGCCGCAAATACCGAATAGCCGGAAAGGACAAAGACTGTGCTCAAGATCACACGCTACGGCGACGTCACTCGCTTTGACCTGGCCCACACCCTGGCCGGGCGTGGGCGCTACTGGACCAGCGCCTATCTGGTGGACGGTCTGATGGTGGACACCGGCTGCGCTTTCAGCGCGCCGGAGCTGGCGGAGGCGCTGTCAGAGACGGCCCTCATCGGCATCGTCAACACCCATTCCCACGAAGATCACATTGGCGCCAACGGCTGCCTGCAACGCCAGCGTGACGGGTTGACGATCCGAGCCCATCCGCTGGCCTTGCCCGTCCTGGCCGATCCGCGCAGTCAGCAGCCGTTGCATCCTTACCGGCGTGTGATGTGGGGCTGGCCTGAGCCTTCGCAAGGCCAGCCTCTCTCCGACGGCGAGGTGATTGAGACCGACCGCCACCGCCTCCAGGTGGTCTATACCCCCGGCCACAGCCCCGACCACATCTGCCTGTACGAACCCGACCAGGGCTGGCTCTTCACCGGCGACCTGTTCGTGGGTGGACGGGATCGTGCCATGCGCGCCGACTACGATGTGTGGGGCATCATCTCCTCGCTGAAACGGATCGCTGCGCTGCCGGCAACCATTCTCTTCCCCGCCAGCGCCCGCGTGCGCGACAACCCGGCGGCCGAGCTCGCGGCCAAGATCGCGTACCTGGAGGAGTTGGGCGAGCGGGTGTTGGCGCTCCATCGGCAGGGGCGAAGCGTGAACCAGATCGTCCGCGCGCTGCTCGGCGGCCCGATGCTCATTGAGGTCATCACCCTGGGGCACTTCTCGCGGCGACGGTTGGTGCTCTCATACCTGGGAATGAATTGAACACAAGGTGGATTCCAGTCGGTAAGCGAAAACCCACTCCAGGTGAAAAGCCCCCGCGTTTGCCAGAAGGGGGCTTTGATTTCTTGCTACCTCCCCGCAACCATTGCGCTCCCTCACTACCGGACACTTTTTGAGAAACCAGGTTTTTCCTCTCTGAACAGACAAGGTGCCGCCCCTGAAACGCACTTTGGTGCGAGAGAGCCGCTTTCTACAGCCAAAAAACCTGGTTTCTGAGCCGTTTAGAAAAAGTGTCCGGTAGCAAATGCGCTCCTCAGATAGGGGTCCTGTCAAGTCAAAAGAAAATGTTCCCCGGGTAGTCCCCTCCTTTCTCTGATGTTGATGATCTGGACAGTGCGGAGTTGAGCAGTCGCCGGGGCTGTGACGATGTGGGCAACCTGGAACTTATGAGGGAACTATACCACGCCGGTAACATTTCACATGCATGAATGAATGCATCGGTTTGACAATAAGACTGCACCGGCCTAAAATATCAAACCTGAGCGAATTGACAACCGCCGACGAGTTGGCCATCAATCTCACCAATCGAGAGGGGGAACACTAAAAATGCATTGGCGAAATCGGCTTAGACCTGTCTTGAGCCTACTTCTGACATCCCTACTTTTCTCATTTCTTCTCGCCCTCACCAGGGCTGCGCCACCTCTGCCAGACATGGCACCAGAGGTGTGGACCAAGATCGAGCCCCTGGTTCTGAAGGAGTTGGCGGAGGCCTCTGAGCAGGGTGCTGAACTCCGCCCTGAGCGAGTCGCAGGGCCAAGCGAGAGCAAGGTTGCAGAGGATGCGAAAACCACCTACATCCTCTACCTCAAAGAGCAGGCCGACTTGAGGCCTGCCCAGTTGACGACCACCAGGCTCGCTCGTCGTCGGGCGGTGGTTTCGGCCCTGCAAACGACGGCGCAGCGCACCCAGGCGGATCTCGTCGCCTATTTGGAGCAGCAGAAATCGGCGGGCCAGGTGACGGCTTACACTTCCTACTGGGTCTTCAATGGACTGGCCGTCACCGGCGATATGGAGACGCTGCTCGCCCTGGCCGCCCGCCCTGAGGTAGAAAAAATCCGCGCCAACCACAGGCATCAAATCCAACTTCCAATCTCCACTCTCCAATCTCCAACCTCTAACCTCCAATCCGTGGTGTGGAACATTCATCTAGTGAGAGCCGATGAGGTCTGGCGCGACTTCGGCATCACTGGCGCGGGCGTGGTGGTGGCCAACATGGACACTGGCGTGAGCTGGACTCACCCGGCTTTGCAGAGCACGTACCGAGGATCAGACGGCAACCACAACTACAACTGGTATGACGCCACGGACGGCACCCCCTACGTCCCCACGGACGGAAGCGGTCATGGCACCCAGACCATGGGCATCATGGTCGGCTACGAATCCGGCAGCGATTACCACATTGGCATGGCCCCCGACGCCCAATGGATAGCGGTCAAGATTCTGGACGACGATGGCGTCGCTTACGACACCTGGATCCATGCTGGTTTCCAATGGCTGCTGGCTCCTACGGACCTTTTTGGCAACAACCCGGATCCCAGCAAGTCCCCGGATGTTGTCAACAGCTCGTGGGGACCTTCTTTTGCGAACGTGGCCGATCTCAGTTTCCTGCCCGACGTGCAGGCCCTGCGGGTAGCGGGCATCTTCTCTGCCTTCTCTGCTGGCAACGAGGGGGAGTGGGGCGACGGCACAGTGGGAGCACCGGCTGGCTATCCGGAGTCCTTTGCCGTAGGTGCCACCGGTCTCAATGATGTCATTGCCTCCTTCAGCAGTCGGGGACCCTCCTTCTGGGGCGAGCTGAAACCGGAGGTCAGTGCCCCTGGCACGGGCATCCGATCCAGTGACGCCGACGGCGATTACCGGGCTGGTCTGAGCGGCACCTCCTTCGCCGCTCCTCACGTGGCCGGCCTGGCGGCCCTCCTGCTCTCGGCCGATCCCGACTTGACCATCTCCGAGCTGGAGAGCTTCGTGAAATACACCGCCGCCGACCTCGGCGAAGCTGGCCCCGACAATACCTATGGCTGGGGGCGAATTGACGCCTATGATGCGGTGCGGTGGGTGCTGGGCGCGGGCAAGCTCTATGGCAAGGTGACGGATGCTGGCAGCAGTGCCCATATCTCCGGAGCCACGGTCAGCGGCGTCAGCCAGGCCGGGGACCGATTCGTCGCTACCACCAACGAAGCGGGGGGCTACGAAGTGGGCGTCCCTGGCGGCTTCTACGACGTCACGGCCAGTGCCTTCGGGTACTACTCCGAGACGATCAGGGCGGTGGAGGTCATCACCGGCTTCATGTCCATTCGCGACCTCGCCCTGCAGCCATTCCCCACGGGCACGCTGGAGGGGCGAGTGACTGAGGTGGGCACGGGCGAGCCTCTCGTGGCCACCGTCAGCGCAGTGGACACCCCTCTCCGGCAAGCTCAGGACGCAGCGGCCTCGACCAGTACCGACGCCAATGGGTACTACGCCCTGACTCTGCCTGTGGGCACTTATGAAGTGAAAGTCAGCAGCCACGGCCACAGGGCACAAACGGTGGCCGGGGTCAGCATCGCCACTGGTGAGCACGTGAGCCAGGACTTCGCTCTGGAGACGGCCCCTTCCATCCTGCTGGTTGACGCCGACGTTTGGACCGACGATAGCGTGGCCAACTACTACCAATGGGCCCTGGACTACGAGGGCTATGCTTATGACACCCGTCCCATCACCGACACCGACCATCTTCCCACGGCGGCGGAGCTTGCCCCTTACGACGTGGTGATCTGGGCCAGTCCCTGGGATTCGCCGGGCTACATCAACGCCGACGAGGAGTTGATCGCTTATTTGGACAATGGCGGGCGGCTTCTCATCTCCGGCCAGGACATCGGCTATTGGGACAGCAAGTGGGTCTGGAGCCGGGCGCCGCTTTTCTACCACAACTACCTGTACGCCGACTACATGCGGGACGCGACCGGCATCAACGATTTGAACGGTGTGGACGGCGACATCCTCGAAGGAGTGGACCTGGTGCTCGAGGACGTCTATACCTACAAGAGGGGAGACTACCTGGCTTGCGACGAGGTGATGCCAGGCGAGGATTTTGCCTACGCCACCAGCATCATCGGCTACGAGACCGATGGCAGCGGGGGGCTTAAGACCGACGTCTGCCAGCCCAACCCCTACAGGGCGGTCTACCTTTCCTTCGGCTATGAGGAGGCCGGCCCCCGGCCAGACTACGCTGACGTACTGGACAGAGCCATCCAATGGCTCATCGCCCCGCGTCCCCTGAAGGCGGCCGGCCTCAGGCTCAGCTCCCAGTATAACGTGGGAGAGGCGGGGACCAGCGTCCAATATTCCGCCAGGGTAGTGAACGAGGGCCAGACGGTCGGTGCTTACGATTTTTCTCTTTCGGGCAACGCCTGGGCAGCGACCATCCTGGATGCGCAGACCATGAGTCCCGTGACCAGGACGGCGGAGCTATCGCCCTGCGACTGGCAAGACCTGCTGGTGCGGGTGGACGTGCCCCCCTCGGCGGCGGTGGGAGAGGCGGACACGATGACGGTTCAAGCGACAATGGTTGGCGACCCTGGCGTCTCCAGCACTTCGACTCTGACCACCCGGGCCTTTCCCGCCTGGGACTACAAAAGCTGGATGCTGACCTCTCGCTATCGTCTGGCAGCGGCGACGGTGGGCTGCGAGGTCTACGCCATCGGTGGCTGGGATTGGACTGGCGCTTCTAAGCTCAACGAGATGTACGATCCGGTGGCCAACTTCTGGTCGTCCAAAGCATCCAAGCCGACGGGGGCGGCCAACGTAGGTGCCGCTGTCCTCGATGGTCGGATTTACGTGGTGGGAGGCATGGCCATGAACCTCAGTATCCTCAAGACAGTAGAGGTCTATGATCCTGCCAGCGATAGCTGGTCGTCCGCCAAAGCCTTGCCTGTGGGCCTGGCAGGGGCGGCAGTGGTGGCTGCCGATGGCAAGCTCTACGTCTTCGGCGGTGATACCCCTACGGAATATGCAGACACCACCTACGAATACGACCCCACTACCGACGCCTGGACGAAAAAGGCTCCCATGCCCGGCGGCCCTCGATCCTACGCAGCGGCTGCGGAGTTGAATGGCAAGATCTACGTCGCCGGTGGCTGGCCCAACCTCCGCACCTTCGAGGTGTACGACCCGGCCACTGACACCTGGGCCACCAGGCCCCCCCTCTTGAAAGGCAGACAATCGCTGGCGCTGGTGAGTGTTGGGGGTTACATCTACGCCATGGGCGGCGGCTCAGGATGGAGCGCTGCGGGGTATGTCGAGCGCTACGACCCCGCTACGGACACCTGGGTGCGGGTCTCGTCCTTGAACAACGGGCGCATAGGCACGGGAGCGACAGTGGCAGCCGGGGGAATCTACGTGGTGGGGGGCGTGGACATATACGGCGAGGCCGTGCCAACCAATGAGGGACTGCCGCTGGTGAACTCTCTCTGTTCCTCGAGCAAGAAGGTGGACAAAGTGACGGCCCCACCCGGCGAGCTATTAACCTATAGCATTGCCCTCCATAACTTCGGCAACACCGACTTCGCAGGGGTGAGCCTGGCTGATCCCGTCCCGGCTCATGCTACTTATGTGGCAGACAGTGTCACCGGAGGAGCCAGCTATAACGCCGAGAGCGGCCAAATCGAGTGGAGCGGCACAGTGGCAGCGGGCACTTCGGTCACGATCACCTTCCAGGCGGTGCTGGATGATCCCCTGCTGGGGGGGACGACTGTCGCCAACGTCGCGTCTGTCAACGATAGCCAGGGCACCTCTTTCACCAAGAAAACCATGACAAAGATACTGGCGGCCAACCTGGAAACGTCCACCAAGGAGGTGGACAAAGCGGAGGCTCTGTCGGGAGAGGTATTGAGCTACACCATCACCCTGACCAACACGGGCACGGTGGATGCTGTGAGCGCCAGCCTGGTGGACCCCCTCCCATCTGACGTGACTTACGTCCCCGACAGTGCCACCGGAGGGGCAGTCTACAATTCTGATCTCCATCAGATAGAGTGGGCGGGGGTGGTCAAGCGCACGGTCTCTGAGAGGACCACTTACGGTTGGCTGGACAGCGACACGCCGGGCGGCCCCATCTACGATTGGGAAGAGATCAGCGAGACGGGCACCGAAGCTACTTCCTGGGCGGATAGGAACAACGGCTACTCAGGCCCCGTGGACATCGGTTTCGACTTCCCCTTCTTCGGCAACGTCTATTCCGACACCCTCTATCTGGGCACAAACGGCTACGTGAGCTTCGGCCAGGGCTACAGCGGCAGCCCTACGGGCACCCTACCCGACCGCAGCTATCCCAACAATGACATCATGCCCTTCGGCGGGTTCTGGTACATCATGGATGGTGTCACCCACGTCTACTACCAATTGCTGGACGATCCCCCTCGCTTCGTCATCGAGTACGTGGACGTCCAATGGTGCTGTGGCCTGAACACCTCCCACACCTTCGAGATCATCCTCTACCCCAGCGGTGAGATCCTGACTCAGTACAAGAGCCTGAACGGGGACATCCCTTTTGTGGCCGGCATTGAGAACCAAGATGGCACCGAGGGGTTGAACTACCCACCCTCTTTAGTCCATGACGAACTGGCCATCCAGTACCTGCCGCCTTCTCTGCCCTTTCCGCCCTACGTGATCGGCTTTCAGGCCAGAGTCAACGACGGCGTCCCACCGGAGACCCTCATCGCCAACGCTACCAGCATCAGCGATGGGATGGGGTTCTCGTATACCAGGACGGCGACGACTGAGGCCAATGTCGTGGATCTCTCGACCTCCACCAAAACGGTGGGGGAGGCCATGGCTGTGCCCGGCGACGTGCTGACCTACACCATCCTTCTGCGCAACGGCGGCAAGGCTGCCGAAGCAGGGTTCACC
>CAZQDO010000203.1:0-6716 GCA_964592085.1 uncultured Anaerolineae bacterium
TGGTGAATTCAAAAGTGAGAAAGGTGACGAACAACCCCATCAACGCCAGCGGCAGCGTACGCCCCACCTGGGGCAGCAGGACGTAACTCAGCGCCGACAGGGTGGAGCCGATGACAATCGCTCGCTTCAGCCCCAGCCGGTCGGCGATGGAGGCGGTGAGACCCTCGCCCATTAGCTCGGCCACGCCGATGACCGTGGTCGCTGCCCCCAGCACCGCCACGCTCAGGCCAAAAGCTGACTCCAGCCAGGGACCATAGACCACGAACAGGTTGTCGTTGGCTGCGCTGATCAAAAGGCCAAAGCCCAACGCGCCCAGGGCCGCTCGTTCCCCGCTCAACAGTCGCCAGGCCTCGCGGAAACCGAGCACCTTCTCGGTATGGCGCTGCTGATGACCGTCGTCGGGGATAAGTATGGCCAGTGCGACCAGGCTGAGCAGGCCAAGTCCGCCCAGCACAAAAAACGGCGCCCGCCATCCCAGTCGCTCCATCAGCAGACCGACCAGCGGCAGGCCCACCAGGGCACTTCCGGCCCAGGCAAATTCCAGCATCCCAATAGCCAGCCCCCGACGCTGATAGGGCACTTGCTCGCCCACATAGGCGTGCAGGGCCGGATCGAAGATGCTTTTGCACAGCCCGGCCAGGAACAGGGCCAACAACACCACAGCGTAGGTCGGCAGCAGCCCGCCGGCCAGCATGCCTCCGGTGAGCATAGCCAGTCCAGCCAGCATCATTACCCGGTAGCCCCAGCGGTCTGCCAGCGGGCCGAAGACCGGGCTGAGCACGCCGGTCACCTGATTAACGGCGATGAGGGAGGTGCTGGCAGCCAGCGGCACACCCAACCCCTGGCTGAGGGCCGAAGCGAAGGGATAGGCGAAGCGTCGCGAGACATTGATTATCAGCCGGACCAGGGTCGCTACGCCGAGCTGAAGGGTTAGCTTGCGCTCAGAGAGAGGAATGGCGGAGGTACCTCCTCGTCTTTAATGATACGTCGGTAGCCAGTCGCCGTGGGCCTCGATCAAATCGTCCACCAGGTTCCAAATCTGGTCCAGGTCCAGTTCAGCGGCGGTGTGCGGGTCCAGCGTGGCGGCGTGGTAGATGTGCTCCCGTTTACCGGTCAAGGCGGCTTCCACCGTCAGCGCCTGCACGTTGACGTTGGTCTGTATCAGCGCGGCCAGGTGCGGCGGCAAGGAACCGACGCGCGTGGGCTGCACGCCGTTCCTGTCCACCGCGCAGGGGACTTCCACGATGCAGTCTAGCGGCAGATTGTCAATTAGGCTCCGGTTGGGCACGTTGCCATAAACCACCCGAGGCTGATCTGTCTCCATGCCGTGGATGATCAGCGGGGCATACTCGCCGCTCAGCGTCACGCTGTCCCTGTTTTCAAAGGCGTAGACGATGTGCTCAGCGATCAGAGGCATCACCGGAACGGTGCTCAACACATCGCGCAGGGATTTGTCAGGAGGCGCATCGGGATTCTCCAGCGTATCCTGCACAAATTCCCACGCTTTGATCTGCGCTTCGCAGCGATAGATATATTCGTCCAGCGGGATGTTGAAGCGCTCGATCAGGTCAGGGCGGTCTCTCTTAATGAACCAGGGCACGTATTCGGCAAAGTGCTCACTGGATTCGGTCACGAAATAGCCCAGCCGGGTGAGCACCTCGTAGCGCACCCGATTCCAATCGGGCACCCGGCCCTCCTTCACCACCTGGTGTATCAGCGGATAGAGGTCTTCGCCATCCCGCTCAAACCTGAGGAAGAAGGCCAGGTGGTTAATTCCAGCGGCCAGGTAGTTGATCTCCTCCAATGGCACGCCGATGTCGTAGGCCAGTTGTTGAGCCGTGCCCTGGACGCTGTGGCACAACCCCACCGTTTTGATCTTGCTGGCCCGGCTGATGGCCCAGCAGTTCATGGCCATGGGGTTGACGTAGTTGAGGAAAGTGACGTGGGGACACAGCTCTTCCATGTCGCGGCACACGTCCAGCAGGACGGGGATGGTGCGCAGGGCACGCATGATGCCGCCGATGCCCAGGGTGTCGCCAATGGTCTGGCGCAGCCCGTACTTCTTGGGGATCTCAAAGTCAATCACCGTGCCGGGCTGGTAGCCAGCCACCTGGAACATGCTGATGGCATAGTCGGCGCCATCCAGAGCCGCCCGGCGGTCGGTGGTGGCTTCGATGGTGGGATGGACATTCAAGAGGGTCGCTATTCTATGCGCCACCATCTCCGTGGTGAGCAGACGCTCCTCGTCAATGTCGTGCAGGCTGATGGTGGAGTCCGCCAACTCAGGAAAGCTGAGAATATCACCCAGCAGGTTCTTGGCAAAGACGGTGCTGCCAGCACCAATGAAAGTGATCTTGGACATACTGACCTCCGTAACTGGCTGAGGGGAGTGCAGGCGCAAGCCTGCGTAGAGCGGACTCGCGTCCGCACTCCAGCCTCAGATTCGAATCACGACAAGTCTGCGACGATTTCCGCCGCTGCCTGGGGAAGCACGCCTACCAGTCGGGCGAGGTCTACGATGGTGAAGCGGGGACGAATCTCGTGCAGATGGAGTACGGCCCGCAGCAACCTTTCTCGTGAGCATCCAATATCCTCGGCACGGTAAGCAGCACCAGCTCGCTTCAGACAGTCGCGGATTCGCTCCGGCGGTCGGAGAAACGGCTTCACTTCCGCCCGCAGACGATCCCACGAATCACCCTGTGAGAGGATCTCGACCGCTTTTTGCAATCGCTCTGCTTTTTGGGCATAGTTCACCTCGATCTCATCTCCCAACGGTCCCCAGAATTCCCTATCAATGCCCACCGAAGTACGGGAAAAACTGGGCGATTCCAGGCCGATGACGCGGCGATACACCTCGGAGGCCAACACCGTCCCCAGCCCGACCTGTCTGCCGTGCAAGTCATGGGGCACGCCGTCGAGGGAAGACATCATGTCCAGGGTGTGGGAGACCAGGTGCTCGGCCCCTGAAGCTGGGGAGGAGACCTCGGCCATGGTCATGGCGATGCCGGTCAGGAGCAAGCCGTGAAACAGAGCCTCCATAGCCTCTGGCTTTCGCTCCCGCAAGTCCTCAGGGTGATCCAGATAGAGCGGTTCAATGTCGGCGATCAGGGAAACCGAGCGCGCGCAGAAGTAGTCGCCGAACAGGAAACGGTTCATACGCCAATCGGCGGAGCTCACCGACTTGGCCAGGATGTCGCCCAGTCCGGCCGTGGTCAGCCGGTAGGGCGCGTCGCGGAGGATGGCGGGGTCGGAAAGCACCGTTCGTGGCGGACGCGCCCACAGCAGCGATTTCACCCCTTTGATCGTCGTGGCCACGTTCGCTGAAGCATAGCCGTTCATGCTGGCGGCTGTCCCGAAGCAAACGTAGGGAACACCCAGATCGAAAGCAGTCCACTTGCCGAGATCGTTCAGCACGCCACTGCCAACGGGGACAACGGCATCGGCCGCTTCGATCTGGCGGAGCAGCCAGTCGTGGGTGTGATCATCACAGATGGGCGATGTTCCCTTGGCTGAGTCCGGCACGACGATTTCGGAGACCTTCCAGCCGGCATCTCTGAGTAGTGCTGCTGCTTCTTTGCCGGCCACCTCGCGCGTCCGAACGTCCATCAGCACAACAACCTGGCGACCTGCTGTATATTCTGACAGAACTTCCGGCAGCCGGGTCAATGCCCCCTTCTCGTAAATCACCCGGTGTGGCTCGATGTGATGCGTCCTGCCACACTCACATTCAATCGTTTGGCCATAGATGAAATCCTTCACCTCAACCTCCTCACCCTTCCCTTTTTGAACTAAATCGGGCCAGGACAAGTATAGTACAAAAGCCCACAATTGCAAAGCGCGGATTGTCGTGCTATAATCAAGCTGACGGAGTACTCGTATGCTGAATCGAATCAGGCAGGCTACTGCCGGCTATCCACGTCAGTTCTGGCTGTTGTTTGGGGGCATGCTGATCAGCGCCGCTGGCGGCAGCATGATCTGGCCATTCCTGACCATCTACATGCGCCAGCGATTGGACATCCCGCTGACCACGGTGACATTGTTGTTCACGCTGAACTCGGTCGCAGGATTGGTCACCGCCACCGTCGCCGGCCCGGTGACGGACCGCTTTGGTCGCAAAGGGGTCATGGTGCTGAGCCTGGCCGCTAATGGCGCCGCAATGTTAGCGATGAGCATGGCCGGCACGCTCCAACCGTGGATCATCCTGATGGCGATCAGTGGCGCCTTCGGCCCGCTGTATCGTGTCGGGAGCAACTCCATGGTGGCAGACCTCATCGAGCCGGAACGGCGGGCCAGCGCCTATGCTTTGCTGCGCATGAGCAACAACCTGGGCGTAGCCATCGGCCCCTCAGTGGGCGGGTTTGTCACCGCCACGTCCTACGCCCTGGCATTCTACGCCGCGGCCGGGGCGGACGCCATCTTCGCACTGCTGGCGCTGTTCTTCGTGGCCGAGACCGTGCCGCAAAAGCAGACCACCTCCGATCAGCCTCAAACCGATGGCGGCTACGGCCAGGTGCTGCGCGACCGTCCGTTCCTGGTCTTCTGTGGAGTGTATTCCCTGGCAGTGATGGCCCACGTCTTGCTGATGGCGCTCCTGCCGGTGTATGCCAAAGAGAACTTTGGCGTGCCGGAGAGTCAATACGGCTTCATCATGGCCACCAACGCGGCGATGGTGGTGCTGTTCCAATACACTACCACGCGGATCACCGAGCGCTACCACCATCTGCCGGTGTTGGCGGTCGGGTCACTGTTCCTCGCCCTGGGCACTGGCAGCGTGGCGTTGGGGTGGAGCTTCCCGACCTTCCTGGCCAGCATGGTACTCCTCACCATCGGCGAAATGATCGTGGTCCCAACGTCCATAGCACTCACCGCCAACCTGGCGCCTCCGGCCATGCGGGGTCGGTACATGAGCGTCTACAGCCTGACGTGGGGGGTCGGGTTCGGCATCGGGCCGGTGGTCGGAGGCTTCCTGAACGACAACCTGGCGCCGGTGGCCATCTGGTACGCTGGCCTGGCGATGGGGTTGGCGGCCGCCTTGGGGTTTGTCCTGCTGGCACGAGCGCTGCGGCAGGGAGAAGCACAATCGTGAAGGAGGGAAAACGGCAATGAGAGTAGCCATCATCGGCCCGACGGATGTCTCGAAAATAGCGTCAGCGGCGGGCCTGGAAGCCAAAGCCTACCGAAGATGCGTCACAGAAGCAGCCACGGGGCTGGCCCGGCGGGGCCACGAACTGGTCGTCGTCCCAGACCGGGGCATTTGCCTTTGGGCAGCGGAGGTCTATCGCCGCGCCGGAGGCCCAAAGGTCATCGGGCTGATACCCAGCGGCGGCACAGGCATCCAGGAGGAGACCAACGAGTGCCAAAAGCACCGCCACCTGTGCGACCTGGTGATAGATGATCTCACCTGGCCTGAGCAATTCCCCAGCATCTGCCAACTGGCCGAGGTCATGCTCTGCATCGGCCTCAGTTGCGGCACCATGGGCGAGATGGTGTGGACCAAGTGGGTCGGCGGTCCGCCGGTGGTGGTCATAGCGCCCCTGGTCAGCGGCATCCCGCCGGAGATCCTGGCCGAGACCAACATACGCCTGGTGTCGGGCCTGGATGACTTCTGGGAGATACTGGACGGCGTTGGAGGGATCAAGCCCGTCCTGGGGACCTCCGAGCTGCGGGGCGCGATCCTGATCTTTCCCGGTGTAGAGGAGTTGGATTTCGTCGGGGTCTACGAGGTGTTGACCAAGGCCAGGGCGATGGCCAATGAGGGCACATTGGCGCTGGAGCAGCCCCCGCAGGTGCTATTGCTAGCCCGAGAGCAGCAAATGACCTGTGCCAACGGCCTGGTGGTGAAACCCCATCACCGCTACGCCGGATTGGAGGGATTTGATTTCGTCGTCGTGCCTGGGGGGCGGGGAGTTCAGGCCCTTCAAAACGATGATGCCTTGCTGACCGACCTGTCTCGTTTCCACGAAGCTGGTGGGCTGCTCTCCTCTGTCTGCACCGGCGCGCTGGTCCTGGCCTGGGCCGGCGTGCTGAAGGGGCGCCGCGCCACCACCCATCACGCGCATCGAGAGAGACTGGCCCCTTACTGTCAGGTGGTAGACCAGCGGGTGGTCACCGACGGGAACGTCATCACCGCTGCCGGCGTGTCGGCCTCGCTGGACCTGGGACTGGCCCTGCTGGAGCGGTTCCATGGGCCGGAGACAGCTCGTCAGGTGGCCCAACGCATCGAGTACCGAGAGTTGAAAAGAGATGAGGAGGTGATGCACGATGAAGTTGAAACATAACCCCTTCCCTCTGATTTTCTCTCAAGGAGATGAGGCAACCAAGCTTGCTTGCCTGGAATTCTTCGGCCTGAGGGACTCTCCGCAAGCGCAAGGCTGCCTATTGGATCTAATAAAGCAGCAGCGCTCCAACGGGTCCTTCCCAAGCCGCCTTGATCCAGAGAATTGGGGGATGCGGGAGACCGTCAGAAACACGCTTCTGTTGCTGAAAGTAGGGCTGCCGCCGAAAGGGGTCAACGTAGACGGTGCCGTGCAGTTCACATTGAGTCGTCAGAGGCCGGATGGCGGCTGGAGCGAGAATCCCTCGCTCGACATTCCTCCCTGGATGGTCGAGCTGAGCAACGAGCGGAGCATCACCTGGATCACCGCCGACGTCGTGGAGCTTCTCCGCCAAGTGGGGATGGGAGAGTGCGGGGAATGTAAAGCAGCTCTGGAATGGCT
>CAZQDO010000203.1:6726-10074 GCA_964592085.1 uncultured Anaerolineae bacterium
AATGGCTCAGGACGATGCGGAACCGACATGGCGGCTGGTACTGCTTCTCCGGAAGCATCGGCGACCAACGAGATGCTACAGGTGACCCCGATTCCACCTCCCAGATCACCTTCCTGATGGGCGAGATCTACGGAGAAAACGACCCAGTCTATCGAAAGGGCCGCGAGTTGTTTGAAACCCACCTGGACGAGGCCATTCAGGACGTGGAAAGAGGGTATCGGTTCAGATTCCGAGATGGGCAGAGAGAAGAACTTGATGGCTATACCCTGACCCATCTACTCCTGTCCTGGTTACTGGATCCACCCCGGCGCATCCAGAACGGCTACGATGTCAGCGACCCCAGGGTAAAGCAGATGATGGAGGCCCTCATTGAGATTCAGCGAGAGGACGGCGGCTGGCGCCCCTTCTGGTCTGAAGAGAGCTCTCCGGTCTACACCGCCCTGGCGGTCAAGGTCTTGGTCTTGAGTGGGGCGCTGGCACGGGAAGACTTGACGCTCGATGTTGAAGCAAGCATGTGACTAAGGTGAAGGAAAACATGACCTGGCTGATCACACCACAACAGACCCTCTCTGCTGCCCGACAGTCAGGGCTCGGCGACGAGGCGTTGAAACTGTCTGGCGTCGCGGTGCTGACCTTCTCGAAGGCAGTAGTAGGCCGCCTGGAGGAACGCTGCGCCCTGAAAGACGCGGAGTGGATCGCGGCGTCTCACCATCCGTATGCAGCGGCGCACATCGTGAAGCGAGGCGAGTTCGATGGACTGGAGGTTACTGTCCTGGTTCCTCTAATGGGCGCGTCACCCCTGGCCTGCATCGTCGAGGACCTGGCCGCCTGCGGTGTGCAGGCTGTCTTCCTGGTCTGCGCTGCCTGGTCCCTGGGGCCGCCGGTCCAATTCGGCGACCTGATCGTGCCGGCGTTCTCGGTCGGTCCGGACGGAACCTCGATCCATTACGGCAACATCTCAGGCCACGTCCCCGCAGACCCGGCGGTGGTCGAAGCCCTGGCTGCGGCCTGCCGCGAGCGAGGGGCAACAGTGCACGTGGGCGGAAACGCCACCTGCGAGGCCCTGTACCGGATCACGCCGGAGATGGCGGAGGAGTTCCGGCGTCGGGGATGCCTGTGCATGGACAACGGCGAGGCCAGCACCTTGTTTGCCATGGCCCATACTCTGAACATCCTGACTGGCGTGCTGTTCCAACCGTACATTGAGCTGGCGCAGGGCTGGAATCCCGCTCTGCTGCGCGACCAGTGCTACCGTGACGCTTGTCGTCTCCAGGCAGAGGTCGTGCTGGAGGCCAGCACTCAGCTCGGACGGCAAGGGTTGCTGGGGAGGTGAGAACATAAGGAGGCTGATTGATGAATGAACCAGATGGGAGAAGGGATATGAAGATATTAGAAGTAAGCCCTGGCGTGATCGCTTTTGTACGTCCCGACGAGGGAGCCAATGTCGGTCTGATCCGCACTGCCGACGGTGTGGTCGTGGTGGATACTACCTGGAGTCCGCCTGAAATGCAGAAACTGCTGAGCGCAGCCGGGGTGTCAGCCTCGGAAGCATGCCTCGTGATCAACACCCACTCTCACGGCGATCACACCTGGGGCAATCAGCTTTTCGACTGCCCGATCCTGGCGCACCGGCTGTGCCGCGAGAGGATGGTCGCCAATCTCGCCGGGCCGTGGAGCACAGAGGCCATCAAGTCATCCATCGCCGAGCGAGAGAAAACTGACCCCGATTGGGCGCGTGATGCGAGGGAGAAGCTGGCTGACCTGCGCATCACCCTGCCCACGGAGGTCTTCGATGACCGCCGTGAGCTGGAAATCGGTGGCGTTCGGCTCGAAGTCATCCACCTCGGCGCCCACACGTCCGACTCGGCTGTGGTGTGGCTGCCGGAGGCGAAGGTGCTCTTCGCCGGGGACCTCATCTTTGAGGGGCGCTACCCGTACCTGGGCGGCGCCGACGTGCCTGCCCTCATCGCCGCGCTCAAGCGGCTGCCTGAGTTCGGCGCGCAGGTCATCGTGCCCGGCCACGGTATCCTGTGCGGCGAGGCGGAGGTCGCCGCTCTGGCAGACTACCTGGAGGCTGCCTGGGCGCTAACCGCCGAGCATCTGGCCCAGGGCCACAGCGAGGACGAGGCCGTCGCTGACCCCAATTACACATGCTGTGGGGAAGGGACTGCTGAACGGCTTGAGGCAAACATCCGGGTGATGTACGCACAATTGGCGAGAAGTGTGCGATGATGCCTGGGCCGTCTGAAGCCAAAATCGTCGTCCTCGTCTCTGCCAACACCGAGTGGCGGGTGGTTTGCACCATGTTCCCAGATGTGGAGCTGCATCCGTCTCCCTTCGGGCAGTGGTTCGTGGTTGACCTGGACATCGGTGAACGCAGCGAGCGCGTTCTGTTCTTTCACGGCGGCTGGGGCAAGATCGCGGCAGCAGCCTCGACACAATACGTGATTGATCGGTGGTTTCCCACCCTTCTCATCAATCTCGGCACCTGTGGTGGATTTGAGGGCGAGATCGAGAAGGGCGACATTGTCCTGGTAGAGCGGACCATTGTATATGACATCGTCGAGCAGATGGGGGATTACGAAGCGGCGATTGCCCATTACACCACCGACCTGGATCTCTCGTGGCTTGAAGGGCGCTATCCTCACGACGTGCGTCGCACCCTGCTCGTATCTGGCGACCGTGACCTCCTTGTGAAGGACATCCCACGCTTGAAGGCCCAGTTTGGAGCGGTGGCGGGGGACTGGGAGTCGGGGGCCATCGCTTACGTAGCGGCTCGCAACGACACCAGATGCCTCATCCTGCGCGGTGTCACAGACCTGGTCGGCGGCAGTGGCGGGGAAGCCTACGGAAATATCCAGGTCTTCATCAAGGCTACCGCAGAGATTGTTGGACGATTGGTACATTCCCTGCCCGAATGGATCGCTAAGGCCGTGTAGGAAGGAATCACCATCGCGGAGATCTAGTTTGCTGTTTCTCAATCCGCTTGAGAAGAAAGGAGGAATCGTGAAAGAGTATCGCTTCATTCAGGTGGACGTTTTTACCGACAAGCCCTTCGGCGGCAACCCGCTGGCCGTCTTCCCTGAGGCCGAGGGCTTGACCACGGAGGAGATGCAGTGCCTGGCCCGGGAGATGAACCTGTCGGAGACCACCTTCGTGCTGCCGCCCCAGGCACCGGAGGCCGATTTCAGGGTGCGCATCTTCACCCCGGCTGCGGAACTGCCCTTCGCTGGCCATCCGGTGGTCGGCACCCACTGGGCACTGGCTCACCTGGGGTGCGTCGAATTGCGTGAGCCGGTGACGCAGGTACGCTTCGAACTGGGGGTAGGCGTGCTGCTGGCCGATCTG
>CAZQDO010000204.1:0-10061 GCA_964592085.1 uncultured Anaerolineae bacterium
GGCCGAGATCGTAGAATCTGTGCTCAAGGGCGACGAGTGGTGCAAGATTGCAATCCATCTGCCGGAGGGTGTGTAGTGGACGCGACGAAAGCCTGGGCACGCTGGATGATTATCTTGATCCTACTTGCCGGCTGCGCAAGCACCGAGTCCATGGCTACGCCGGTGCCGCCCACGGATACGCCAGTTCCGCCGACCGACACACCTGTTCCACCCACGGCGACGCCCGCGTCCACTCCGACAGAGCCCCCACTCAGTCCCAGTCCAGTTCCTCCCACACCAACGCCCCAGCCCAAGATCAAAGGGAGGGTTGACGTGGGGGGCTACCGCTTGTTCATCAATTGCATTGGAACAGGCTCCCCAACTGTGATCATGGAAGCGGGATGGAATGATGTAGGGGATACCTGGCACCTCGTGCAACCTGAGATCGCTGAGCTCACACGGGTGTGCTCTTACGACCGCGCCGGCTTGGGCAATAGCGAACCTGGCCCGGAGCCACGGACCATGCTGCAAGTGGCCAGCGAATTGCACACTCTGCTGGAAAACGCCGGCGTCGAAGGGCCCTATATCCTGGTTGGGCACTCGTGGGGTGGCTCGCTCATACGCTTGTACACTGACCTGTACCAGGAAGAGGTCGTCGGCCTAATCCTGGTGGATAGCTCTCACCCGGATACGTTCCAGCAGAATCTGGCGGTCTTGCCGCCTGAGTCGCCCGATGATGGCGAAAGCCTCAAGTTCTACCGCAACTGGTTAACCAGCACAATCAACGACCCGATGTTCGAGGAGGATCCCGAGCTTTACGAGGCTGGCTCCCTCGGCGACTTGCCGCTGGTTGTGCTCACCGCGATGAACAAGCAGCGAGCCGATGACTTCCCGGCCGACCTGAATGTCAGGTTCAACGAGATCTGGCTAGAGCTGCAGAAGGAGATGGCTCAACTTTCGTCGAACAGCACTCACATCGTTTCCCAGGAGAGCGAGCACTACATCCAAGAAGAGCAGCCTGACCTGGTCATTGATGCCATCTTCCAGGTAATCAGTGAGGTGAGACGCTAACGGCAACTGAGTGTAGGTGAGCAACTGTGGGAGTCTGATCGGCGGTTCAATGCTCTTGCCAACAGAAAGGAACACAATGTCTACACGCTACAAAGCAATCGCTGCAATGATGATCGCCCTGATCTTAACCGCCGGCTGTGTGGCAACCGAGCCCGCGGCAACACCTGTGCCAAGTCCCATTCCCACGGTTCCCCACCCATTCGACACAGCCTGGGATGACCGCGCCGTCTTCCGCGCCGGGCTGATTGAGGCGGAACAGGAGGCACTCGACCGACTGCCGGGCGCCAGCGTGTATCACATCGAGTTTCAAATTTCCGATGATTTCCTTCTGCTGGAAGGACGCGAGGAAGTTCGCTATACCAACCAGGAGGACGTCCCCCTCAACGAGATCTACTTCCGCCTGTTTCCCAACACCGCCGGGGGCAAGGCGACCGTCTCTGCAATCCAGGTAGACGGCCAGGACGTGAAGCCCGTCTACGAATTCGCGGACAGTGCCCTGCGAGTACCCCTGCCGAAGGCTTTGTCACCTGGCGGGCAAACCGTCATCCAGATGGACTTCGAGGTCGAAGTAGCGCAGGAGATGGCCGGCAACTACGGCCTGTTCGGCTACTTCGACGGCGTGTTGGTCCTGGACGAGTTCTATCCGGTCATCCCGGTCTACGACGACGAGGGCTGGAACGTGGAGATCCCGCCTCTCAACGGCGACGTAACCTATTACGACGCCAGCTTCTACCTGGTGCGCGTGACCGCCCCGGCCAGTCTGGTGGTCGTTGCTTCAGGGATCGAGGTCAACAGCGAGTCCGAAGCGGGCAGGCAGAGCTTGACCTTCGCTGCCGGCCCCGCCCGCGATTTCTACCTGGCCGCCAGCGAGGACTATACCGTGATCAGCGAGACGGTAGGAGAGACGACGATCAGCAGCTATGCTTTTCCTGAGTGGGCAGACAGAGCAAAACTGGCCCTACAGTCAACGGTGAAAGCACTGAGTAGTTTCAATGAACGGTTTGGCGTCTATCCCTACACTGAATTTGACGTCGTGAGCACGCCCATGTTAGCCCTGGGCATGGAGTACCCCGGTGCGACGGCAATAGCCCTCAATCTCTACGACCCGAACAAAGAGGTCTCTGGATTAGCATCCTCGATCATGTTGGAAAGCACCGTAGCCCACGAGGTAGCTCATCAGTGGTTTTACAACGCCGTCGGAAACGACCAAGTGGACGAACCCTGGCTCGACGAGGCGCTTGCCCAATACCTCACCGGGCTCTATTACACAGATACTCGTGGGGAGGGCGCCGCCCGTGATTACCGCAGTTCGTGGGATGGTCGCTGGAGCAGCGCAGATCGGGCCGACATCCCCATCGGATTACCCTCGGCGGCCTACGCACGCAAGGAGTACGGCCCCATCGTCTATGGTCGAGGTCCGATTTTCATTGCCACCCTGGCAGAGGAGATGGGGCAGAAGCCCTTTGATGAGTTCCTGCGCGATTACTACCAGACTCACAAATGGAGCATCGGCACCAGCGATGCATTTAGACAGCTTGCCGAACAGCACTGTCAGTGCGACCTGACAGTGCTGTTTGAAGAATGGGTTTACCCCAAACAAGCAGTGGAATAAGCTCCTGCTCTGGCTTGACTTACACAGGACATAGAGTATAATTTACCTGCAAACACATACCATAGGAGGATAGCACAATGAAAGCACACGAGGTTGATTACCAAATTTTTGGTGACGATCTCCAGTTCGTAGAGATCGAACTGGATCCCGGCGAGACGGTGATCGCAGAGGCCGGGATGATGATGTATATGGAGGATGGCATCGGCTTTGAGACCAAGATGGGGGATGGCTCCAAGCCGAAGGCTGGTTTCCTGGACAAGGTGGTGAGCGCGGGGAAGCGAGTCATCACCGGCGAGTCGCTGTTTATGACCCACTTCACCAACGTCTCGCGCCAGGGCAAGCGACACGCGGCCTTCGGAGCACCCTACCCAGGCAAGATCATCTCCATTGACCTGGATGACACCCATGGCGAGCTGATCTGCCAGAAGGACTCGTTCCTATGCGCTGCCATGGGCACTGAGTTGAGCATTGCCTTCAACAAGAAGCTGGGGGCCGGACTCTTCGGCGGCGAGGGATTCATTCTCCAGCGGCTCCGAGGCGATGGCATGGTTTTCGTCCACGCCGGCGGCACCATCGTAAAGAAGTCCCTCAACAACGAGAAAATCATGGTGGATACCGGCTGCATCGTCGCCTTCGAGAACACCATCAACTACGACATCGAGCGGGCGGGCAATCTGAAGTCCATGATCTTCGGCGGCGAGGGATTGTTCCTGGCGACCATGCAGGGGACTGGCCGCGTCTGGCTGCAATCGCTGCCCTTCTCCCGCCTGGCCGACCGCATCCTGGAATTCGCGCCCAGGGCGGGTGGAAAGGACATGGGCGAGGGTTCGATCATCGGCGGGGCGATCAAGTTCTTGCAGCAATAGCCAATCCTGAGTTGGGTACAAGAAGGGCCTCCGAGAGCGTTCAGACCCCGGAGGCCCTTAGCTATCATGCGGCTTGAAACATTTACGAGGGAGATGAATAGGTTATGGAAGAAAATAGCGTGCCAGAATCAGCTATGGTGATTATGGCTCATCCCGACGACGCCGAATTCACCGTGGCCGGCACGGTGGCGGCGTGGGCGAAGGCCGGTTGCCGCGTGACCTACGTGGTCTGCACGGATGGCAACGCTGGCTCGACCGAGCCGGACATGACGCGCGAGAGGTTGGCAAAAATTCGTCGCGCCGAGCAACAGGCTGCGAGTGCGGCGCTGGGCGTGAGCGAGGTGGTGTTCCTGGGCTACGACGACGGACAGTTGCAACCCACGCTTGAGCTCAGGCGCGATTTAGTGCGCGCAATCCGCCAATACAAGCCGGAGGTTGTTATCACGTGGGATCCGACGACGCTGTTCATCGGGGACGATTACATCAACCATCCCGATCATCGGGCCGCAGCGCAAGCGGCCCTCGACGCAGTGACGCCGGCGAGTGCCATGCCGCTGCTATGGCCTGAGGCTGGCAGTCCACATCGCGTGCGTCAGGTGTACGTTTTCGACAATGACAGGTCAAATACGTGGGTGGACGTGACGGAGACCATCGAGCAGAAGATCGCCGCGCTCAAGCAGCACGCCAGCCAGATGGGAGACTGGGACCCAACTGAGATGATCAAAGCATGGGGTGCCGAAACGGGCAAAGAAAAAGGGCTGACCTATGCCGAGAGCTACCTGGTCATCACGTTGGAACGATCAGGCACGGCTGAATAGAGAACAGGAGACCATATTATGACTTGCAGTTTTGATGAGCGTATTGACCGACGCCACTCTGAAAGCGCCAAGTGGCATCGCTACGATGAAGATGTGTCGCCCCTATGGCTGGCGGACATGGATTTCAGATCACCTGATGCCGTTATCCGCGCCTTGCACGAACGGGTTGAGCACGGCGTGTTCGGATACGGGATGGTCCCACCAGAGCTTCGCGAAGTGATCGTGGAGCGGCTGCAACGCCTTTATGACTGGCAGGTGTCGCCTGAGGCATTGGTCTTCTTGCCGGGGGTTGTCACCGGCTTCAACCTGGCCTGCCACGCCGTGACCTCCCCTGGCGACGGCGTGCTGATCCAAACGCCGGCCTACTGGCCCATACTCCGCGCCCCGGCCGGCGCCGGGCTAACCAGCGACGAGATGGAATTGACTCGCGGGCCAGACGGGCGTTATGATATTGATCTCAATGCTTTTGAACAGGCGATCACCGACCGGACTCGCATCTTCATCTTGTGCAATCCGCACAACCCTGTCGGGCGCGTGTTTCGCCGCCAGGAGCTGGAGCGGATGGCCGAAATCTGCCTTCGGCACAACATCGTCATCTGCTCAGATGAGATCCATGGCGATTTGGTGTTTCCCAGCAATCGTCACCTGCCCATCGCCACCCTGGCTCCTGAGATCGCCGGCCAGACCATCACGCTCATGGCACCGAGCAAGACCTTCAACCTGCCTGGCCTCAAATGCTCAGTGGCCATTGTCCAGAACCCAGAGCTACGGAAGAAGCTAACCTCAACGCACAGTGATTTGGTCCACGGGATAAACGTCATGGGCTATACGGCTGCCCTGGTTGCCTATCGTGATGGTCAAGCGTGGCTGGATGAGGTGTTGCGCTATCTGGAGGCCAATCTCGATTTTCTCCTCCAGTACGTGGAAGCGCATCTGCCCGGCATCACCATGCACAAACCAGAGGGAACCTACCTGGCCTGGCTGAATTGCCGTGAGGCAGACATCCCCGGCAATCCTCACCAGTTCTTCCTCCAACAGGCCAGGGTCGCCGTGACCGATGGCGCGATCTTTGGCCGGGGTGGCGAGGGGTTCGTTCGGCTGAACTTTGCCTGTCCGCGCTCAACTCTGACTGAAGCGCTCGACAAGATGAGTGAGGCGTTGCTCGCTCTTGATTGAAAGGGGCATAGCTACAACTTGTGGTAGTAACGACTTCAGCCGCTAGGAACGACTGAAGTCGTTACTACAGATGTTGGTGACATCGAAAAAGGAGGTGCGGAACAATGAAGCAGTTGCTCATTCTCCTGACGTTGGCGAGTTTGCTGCTAGCCGCCTGCGGTGGCACGCCAACACCGCCAACACCGGATGTGGAGGCCACGGTACAAGCCGCCATCGCCGCCACACAGACCGCGCAGCCGACGCAAGCGCCCACGCCAGGGCCAACGGCGACTTCCACCCCTATCCCCGAACCGACAGACATCCCTGTGCCAACGGCTACCCATATTCCTCCGACGGATACGCCGGTTCCACCGACGGCTACCCCGATCCCCCCAACGCCGACCCCGATTCCGCCGACGGATACACCGGTTCCCCTAACTCCGACCCCGGTCCCAGTGCAGCCGACCGCGACATCGGTGCCAGCCCCCACCTATTCTGGAACGTACATGGTGGCTAACGTGGCCAGTAACGATGTCCTGAATGTGCGTGCCGGTGCCGGTGTGTCTTATGCCATCGTGGGTGCCATTCCACCCAATGGCACGGGAATTCAGATTACCGGAGCCGGAGAGCAAGTTGACGGCGCACTATGGGTGCCGATCAAGTACAAAGAAATCGCTGGCTGGGTCAACAGCAACTACCTGGGTCACCAACTATACACGGTGGTCAACGTAGCCAGCGATGATGTCCTGAATGTGCGTGCTAATGCTGGCGTGGCCCATCCCATCGTTGGCACCATTCCACCTCACGGCATGGGAGTTGAAGTCACCGGAGCGGGTGAACAGGTTGACAGTTCACTGTGGGCGCCGATGGAGTACAGAGGCATCACCGGCTGGGTCAACAGCAACTACCTGGCTTATCAGGTCGGTTGGGTGAATGAGACCGTTGCTGCTCAGTCAGCAAAGATCATCATGGCGCTGAAGGATAGAAACCTGGAGAGCTTGTCCAGGCTCGTCCATCCAGACAAAGGCGTTCGCTTCTCCCCCTATACCTACGTGAGAGTGGAGACGGGATCGCTAGAGAGTGCCGATCTGGTGTTCAGCTCAGCCCACATCGCGGATTTCTTTGCCGATCCAACGGTCTACCACTGGGGACGATTCGACGGTTCCGGTGAGCCGATAGACCTCACTTTTGAAGCCTACTTCGCGAGGTTCATCTATGACGCCGACTTCGCCAGCCCGCACGTAGTTGGCTACGACGAAATCATTGGCAGAGGGAATACCATCAACAACGTCGCTGAAGTTTACCCCAACGCCATCGCCATAGAGTATCACTTCGAAGGGTTCGATCCGACCTTTGCAGGGCTTGACTGGAGAAGCCTGCGTTTGGTGCTTGAGGAGAAAGAGGGAGTTTGGTATCTGGTCGGCATTGTCCACGATGAGTGGACCGTATGAAAGCCAGACTACACCTCCAATCTATGAAGGGAGAAAAGAAATGAGCGAAGAGAAAGTTCGGATAGAGGAATTTGAGCTCAGTGGTGATGAAGTGGTCGCCAAAGTCAAGGAGTTGGCGCACGAGGGCAACATTCGCCGCATCATCCTCAAGAACGAGGAGGGCAGAACCCTGATAGACATTCCGTTGACGCTGGGCGTGGTTGGAGCCCTGCTCGCGCCGCAGTTGGCAGCCCTGGGCGCGATTGCGGCCCTGGTGACACACGGTACCATCGTCGTCGAGAAGGTGGAAGAGTAACATCTTTGGCGGCTGAGCTTGACAAAATCCAGAAGAAAGTGTATATTGAGCTCAAGAGCAGGTTCTTGCGCCCGTCAGGCTGAGAAAGGAGGTGCGCCCGGTTTGTGCTGTGCCGAAGTGTGACGCAATGCTGGTACCTCAGAAACTCCAACGGTAATAAAGATTAAGGAGGAAATCATGTCTGAGCCATCGCGCAACGAAAAGGACGAGAAAGACAGAGGGGATAGTTGGGACGAAAAGTGGCGCCGTGATCCGCTTACTGCCGTCGGCTGGGCCCTGCTCCTCATCTGGGCCGGCCTGGTGCTGATCGCGGAAAACCTGAATCTCCTCGGCACTGGCTGGGAGGCATGGCCTGTCATTTTTATCGGAGCCGGAGTGATCGTGCTGGCAGGGGTACTCATCCGCCTGCTCGTGCCAGCCTACCGGCGACCGGTGACGGGCAGCATCATCTTCGGCTTCATCCTGCTGGGCATCGGGGTGGGGCAACTGTGGGAATGGGAGATCGTCGGGGCGCTGGTCCTGATCGCCATCGGCGTGAGCATTTTCGTATCCCGCCTTATCCAGAGCCAGTGACGAGTGACGAATGATGCACGTTCTCCTACTTGAGCCCCCCAAAACCCCCTGGGAGATGATGGGGGATGTGGTGGCCATGCCCCTGGGCCTGGCCCAACTGGCCGGCTGCCTGGAACAAGCCAACATCCCTGTCGAGATCCTGGACGCCAACGCGCTGGAGATCGGTTGGGACGGGCTGGAGGCAGCCATCGCCCAAAGCAAGCCAGATCTGATTGGCATCACGGTCTATACGCCCTGGGTGCCCGACGTGGCCCGCGCCGTCCGCGTGGCTCGCCAGGCAGCGCCAGAGGCCGTCATCGCCCTGGGCGGCCCCCACGTGACCTTCACCGCCGAGGAGACGCTGGAGACGATGCCCGAAGCGGACGTGGTGGCGCGAGGCGAGGGAGACCAGATCATCGTAGACTTGGCGAGGGCTTTGGAGACCGGGGATGGGCTCGCGAGCGTGCCGGGCATCAGTTACCGTCGAGACGGACAGATCGTGGAGAACCCTGCTCCGCCCCCCCTGGACCCACGCACGCTGCCCATGCCTGCCTTTCACCTGATGCCCATGGAGCGCTACTACTTCGCGTCCCTGGGCGGACCCTTTGCCACGGTCATCGCCAGCCGGGGCTGTCCCTTTCAGTGCACGTTTTGTTCTGAGTGGCCCTTTTGGGGCGGCGGCTGGCGCCCTCACGACCCGCAGCAGGTCGTCGAGCAGATGGACATCCTGGTCAACCGCTATGGCCGCCAGAACATCTGGTTCGGCGACGACTGCTTCAACGTGAATGGCGATCACATGGCGGCCATCTGCGAGGGGATTCTGGAGCGAGGGATTGACGTCAACTGGTACTACCAGGGGCGAGCCGACCTGGTGGTCAAGTACAAAGACCTGTTGCCTCTGATGCGACAAGCCGGCAACCGCATGGTGCAGATCGGCATCGAGGCCTCCAACGACCAGCAGCGGGACGAGCTGAACAAGCAACTGCGCACCGAAACCGCCGAACAGGCCGTGCGGTTGCTGCGCCAGCACGACATCGTCTGCCAGAGCATGTTAATCGTCGGTCTACCCGACGATACCCCACGGACCTTCGAGGAGAAGGTGCGTCTGGTCAACCGGCTCGACGTGGACTTCCCCGTCTTCCTGGTCTACACCCTCTTCCCCGGCGCGCCTGATTATGACAAGGCGATAGCCAAGGGCTGGATCGAGCTTCCCGCCAACTACGCGCACCACGACATGGCCCACGTCCTCGTGCCCACCGAACACATGAATCCCCGGCAGATCTACGATTACACCCGTTGGGCCTGGACCACCGTCTACCTCAATCCCATCAGACTGGCGCGGAACCTCTTCTCGCGCAACAAGTGGAGGCGGCAGAACTGGTGGGGAATGCTGGTCTACATCGCCAAGCAAATGGCCCAGAACCTGGTGCCACGGTTCCGATGACAAAAGAAACCAGGTTTTTGTCCTTGCCTGGGCAAACAAACTGTTGCCTTTGAAGCTCTCTGGAGCACAGAAGGACATTAGCCGGCGAAAAACCTGGTTTCTAACTCCCAATTAGGCACGCCCAAAGTCCAGGTTGAGGATGCCGTCCAGCCAGTAGCGCAGCCTGGTCAAACGGCCCTCCCGACCGATGCAGCGAAAGTAGGGCGGGTCGAAGGCACACACCAGGTCGCCGATGCGGTAGCGGGGCAACACCGGCGTGGAGACGATGAGGCTGCCGTACTCACCGGGCCGCATTTCATGGAGCATCTTGACTTCGCCCCCCACTTTCACCTCGAACACGTACAGATCGAGATTGGGCACCAGCAGGTTGCGCTCGTCGCGCTGTTGGGCGAAGGTGCCCTCGGTGGCGATGTACATCTCCACGATGTCGGCGGGGCCGTAGAGGGCGTGCAGGGCCGGCTTGTATTTGGTGGTGATGCCAGGGACGCTGGCGGCGGCGATGACGCGCATGTCCCACAGCTTCTTGGGCAGCACCTTGTGGCGGCGATGGAGGAAATGCCCAAAGGCGATGATGGAGGGGCAGACCCCAGCACACATGGTGATGGGCGCGTCTTTGGTTCGCTGGTAGATCATCTCGAAGCGACGCTCCCAGGCGCCGGGGGTGGTGCCTCCGCCCAGGTCGTCAATCTCCTCCTGAGGGGGCAGGATCTCGACGGGGGTGGCCTCCGCTGCGTGCCGGACGTAGATGCCGGAGCTGAAGCCGTAGGGGGTCTCCTGCCCGGCCACATCCATCGTCCCCACCACGGAGGGGTAGTTGA
>CAZQDO010000205.1:0-10036 GCA_964592085.1 uncultured Anaerolineae bacterium
GCGTTGATGGTGCCGCTCAGTGCTGGCATCTCGTGCTTGATGCTGCGGATCGCTGCCTCGTCACGGTCCAGCACGACGACCTGGGATCCCTCCTCCAGGAAGCGCGCCGCCGTCGCTGCCCCGATGCCGCCCGCCCCGCCAGTGATGAGCACTCGTTTGTTTTTCAGGCCGCGCATCGCTTCCTCCCAGGGTTTTGTAGTAGCGACTTCAGTCGCTTTGAGGGGCGCAACCGAACGACTGAAGTCGTTACTACGAGCTTTTTGCCCTGAATGTTAAATCTTTCAGTCAACCAGGTGGTTCCCACCCAGCCCCAGACACCGAATGTGGAATACGACCACCGCCAGCGCCACGTGCACGTTCAGCGATAGGCCCTTGCCCCACATGGGGATGAAGACGACGTCATCACACAGGGCAAGCGTGGCGCGGGTGATGCTTTGATCCTCGTGGCCGACGACCAGACAGCTCTTGGCAGGCCAATCGGTCTCGTAGTATGGCCTGGCTCCCTCGGTGATCTCCAGCGCAAAGATGCGATAGCCCTGGCCTTTGAGCTCTGCGATGGCTTCACTGGCCTCTTTCTCGTAGCGCCAGGGCACACTTCTGTGTTTGTTGCGTCCTACCTTCACAACAGTTGGATTAGGCGGCGTGGGCGTAACGCCGGTCAGAATCAGTTCCTCAATTCGTGCTGCGTCGGCGATACGAAAAACGGAACCCACGTTGACCGGGTATTCCACGTTTTCAAGGACCACCGTAATCTCGTGCTGGATCGGGTGTTGTCGCCTGAAGTCGCGATGGAATCGTTTCAGTGGCGTGCCACGCAGTGCTCTCATGTCTCTCTGCCATTCCCGTAAACTTGAGGCTCGAAGGCCCGTCCTCGGGCCGCCCCGGGGATGGGGCTCAGAGCTTGAGTTTACGCTAATGGTTGATCATGGCCTCTCTACTCGGCAATGCTGCCCAGTCTAGCTGTTATATGACATCATCCCGCCAGCCCGCCCAGGCCAGTGAGCATGATGGTGGGTTTCGTTTGCATGATCAGATCCTATGGGGGACACTTGGCACAGATTGACCTGAACAGTGTGGTACTCAGGTAGCGGTCGCCCCGGTCGGGAAGGATCACCACGATGGTGCCAGAGCGCATCTGCTTTGCAATGCGCAGGGCGCCTTCTACTGCCGCGCCGCTGGACATGCCAACGAACAGCCCCTCTGCTGTGACAAGTCGCCTGGCCATTTCAAATGCCTCGCCATCGCCAACGACGATCTTTTCATCCAGCACCCGTGGGTCATAGATTTTGGGGACGATGGCGTCGTTCATGTTTTTGAGGCCCTGGATGGTGTGTCCCTTCTCAGGTTCAACCCCAACGATTTTGACCCCAGGCTTCCTCTCTTTCAAGTATCTGCTCACTCCCATCAGGGTTCCCGATGTTCCCATACCAGCGACGAACACATCCACTTCTCCCTTTGTTTGGGAGAAGACCTCAGGCCCGGTGGTCTCGTAGTGGGCAAGAACGTTGTTCGCGTTGTCGAATTGGTTGGGCATAAAATAGCGTTCTGGCTCCTCGTTCAGAACCTCGTGTGCCCGTCTGATGGCACCGTCCGTTCCCTCCCTGGCAGGGGTCAGCACGACCTCAGCCCCAAACGCTTCCAGGGTAAGCCGTCTCTCCGTGCTGACACACTCTGGCATGAAAAGCCTGACCCGATACCCTTTCGCCGCTCCGATCATCGCCAGGGCAATTCCCGTATTCCCTGAGGTCGGCTCAAGGATCGTCTGTCCTTTATTGAGTTCCCCAGCTTCTTCCGCTTTCTCTATCATGTAATAAGCGGGGCGGTCTTTGACCGAGCCGCCGGGGTTGCACCCCTCGAGTTTTCCGAAGATCCTTACCTCTGGTCTTTTCTCGTTGAGATGGGTCAGTTCCACCAGCGGGGTGTTTCCAATAGCAGATAGGATACTCATCGTTGCTTACCTCCAGATTTCCATTTACTTTTGCACCACAAACCACACGCGCCCACTATCTGGCCTGGGTTCGCTTCCATCCTCCAGATTCCCCCAACATGCCAGCTCCTGGAAACCCACTTCCTTCAAGCATTGCCTGATGTCCTCCAGGGGGTATCCACGTTCCTTGTGCACTTCGTCCATCCGAATCCAGCCATCTCCTTCCTTCGCGAATCCCGTTATTTTCATAATGGCCGTGTTCTTCTCAAGGTCGTAGCCCGGAAAGTGGATTTCAAACAACTCAGGGGTATCTTGCTGGACGTAGCAATAGTGTCGTTGCCACTCAACGGCCAGGCCATAGATGGTGTTCATGTCGAAGATGAACAGCCCCGCTTTCTTCAGCGCCCGGTGCACGCCCGCAAAGGTCTTTTGCAGGTCCTCCAGCTCCAGGAGGTAATTCAGGCTGTCGAACCAGCAGGTCACCAGATCGAATCTCCCTTCAAAGGACAGGGATCGCATGTCCTGAAGGAGAAACGCCACGTCCACGTTTTCCCGTTCAGCCCGTGCTCTGGCAAACTGCAGCATCTGAGGGGACTGGTCAACACCCGTCACCTGAAGGCCTTGCTTCGCCATCGCCACGGCGAACGTCCCTTCGCCACAAGCTACGTCCAGGACCGTCTGGGGCCTGGCATCGAATCGGGCCAGCACAGTGGGGAGTAGCTCTACTATTCTCTCGCTATATCCAAGGTATGGGCCTTTGGCGTAGAAGTGGGCAAATCCATCGTAAATGCTCATGATCTATCACCTTCGTTTCATCTGCCGTAACTGCTCAACCATAAGGTGCAACGCACTTGTTCGCACGATTTCAACGGCTCACTTGACCAGATTGCACTTCGAATCAACTCGATTCTGTGGCAAAAGTGCGTTGCACCTGAGTAGATACCATTTGCCTATCTGCTTCACTCCGTTGCCTCTGTGATGTCAAATCGAACGTTGGCGGCGGCCAACTCGTCCACCAGTCTATCGAACAGAGGGCCGGTGATGACCTGCTCTGGCGAGACCATGCCCGTGGCCTTCAGGTCGCCGCGGGCGATCATGCGAGCCACGATGGCCCCGGTGAAGGCCGTGGTGCGGGCCATTGAGGTGAAGCCCAACTGCTCATCGTAGCGATCCACCATCTCTGCCTTGTACCCTAGCTTGCGCCCGTCCTTCTCCCCCACCGCTTCCACCCGAAAGACGGTGATGTCCTTTTCGCCCTCCTCCAGCCTGACGCGGGGATAGAGCAGTGCGTCGAGCAATCTCTTGGGCACGACGGGCACGCCATCCACGTCCACCGGCTCCTGGCTCAGCAAGCCCATCTCTTTGAGCACCGTCACTTTGGCCGCGTAGCCGGGCCAGCGAACGGTCTTCTGGGTGCCAACTTGCAGGTGCTCTAGCGCAGTCAAATCCAGCAGCCACGGGAAAAAGCCTCCGTGCCAGGCCTCGCATTGGCCCACGCCAGCGAAGGTGACTGGCTCGGCGCCAGAGTAGCGAGCCACCGGCTTGAGTTGCCCGTCCTCGACGGCGAAAACATCGCTTTCGTGCAGCGGCAACTGCCGCCCGCCAAAGACGATCTTGTAGCCCAGCGGCGGGGTTGGCTTCTCCGGGATGCCGCCACACTTAATGTACAGCTCATCCACCCGGTCCAGCTTCTCGGCCAGGTAGCGAGCCATGATCTCAGTGAGGCCCGGCTCCACGCCGCAGGCCAGGATGACGAGGCTCCCGGCGGCTTCCACCTCCTGCCTGAGTGCTGGCAACTGGTCGCTGTCCGGACGGGTCAGATCCACGTAGGGGACGTTGGCCCGCGACGCCGCCCGGATAGCCAGCATGCTGGCCGGTTTGGGAAGAGCGCCGATGCTGGCGTCGAAGCCCGCCATCAGCTCGGCCGCCGCTGTCTGGTCGCGCAAGTCGAGGAGGGAGGTAGATAGCTTCTCGCCCCCTTTCATTCCCGCCAGTTTGCTGGCGCAGGCATCCAGTTGTTGCTGGCTCAGATCGCAGACCACGACCTGAGACACCTCAGGATCCGACATAGCGTTGAACGCCGCCGCCGGCCCCATGAGACCACTACCCAAAACCAAAATCTTCATCGTTAGACCATACCTCCATTTTTAGATTTGCCTTTTGTTTGAACCGCTGATTCCACTGAAACCTCTGAGACCGCTGAAGCCCCTTTCAGCGCAATCAGCGTCCTCAGCGCCTCAGCGATTCTGCTACCCAAACAACACTTTCCTCAACTCCCTCAACCTGTCCACCCCCTTCACCTCGTGGGCGAAAAGGGGAAGGGTGATGATCTCCATGCTTTGTCCGTATTCGTCGGCCAGCAGGTTGATGTACGGGGTCTGCATCTCCTTTCGGATATGGTGGAATTCGCAGTCAGGGTTCTGGATGACGTTGTTGATGATCAGGTAGTGGATGGGGAGGCCGTATCGCTCGAATTCCCCCACCAATCTCCTGGCCTGATACACCCCCAGGGCCTCAGGGATGGTGACCAGGATGAACTCGGTGTTGTTCGGATTCCTCATGAAGTCTGTCACCTCTTGGGCCAGGGCCTTCCAGCTATCTATCAGCTCGAGGAAAGGGACCTTCTTTAGTTTGAAGGTATCGCGAACCTCGAAGTAGAACTTGGGGGCCATGCGCAGGTGCTTCAGGAATTTGTACGGCAGGTCCAACAGGCGCAGGGTGTCGCCCGCCGGCGCGGTGTCCCAAACGATGAGGTCGTAGCGCCCATCTCTGACCCGCTCCAGGATGTAGTCCAACATGAACTCTTCCTGGATGCCCGGCGCGATGGCGACGTAATCTATGACCTCGTCGTACTCCATGTCTATCAGGGAAGCTGCCGCCTCGTACACCTCCGGCCCGAACTTCTCCTTCCACCGCTTCATCACCTCGTCGGGGGATATCTCAAGCGCATACAGATTCTCCATGCCCTTCACCGGCTTTTCCATTGCCCCTACCTCCATCTCGAAGATGTCCGACAGGGAAGGGGTGAGGTCGCTGGAGATGATCAGGGTCTTTCTGCCCAGCGAGGCGTAGTGGAGGGCGGTGGTGGCAGAGCAGGTCGTCTTGCCCACGCCTCCTTTTCCTCCAAACATGAGGACGCGCTTGTCGGTGTGATCCAGTGCTGAAAGAGACATCTAGCTTCCTAACTCCTCTCTGTGGCTTCGGGCCTGATTTTACCACATGTTGCTCCAAATCGCAACAAGCTTGCCCTCCCTCGCCAATCGTGCTATACTGAGAGCCATGCAGGTGAATCGAAGCTTCGTCCTGAGCCAATCGAAGGGCAAGGTTGCCAACTTCATCGCGGTGGGATTGCTGGGGCTGATGGCCATCCTGATGGTATCCAGCGCGCGCCTGAAGTCCCCCACGATGGACGAGCAGAACCACATTGCGCGGGGGTACGCCTACCTGTGCACCGGCGACCTGCGCCTGAATGTGCCCCATCCCCCCCTGATCAACTCCCTGAGCGCCGCGCCGCTGCTGTTCCTGCCTGACCTCGAACTCCCCACCGACAGTCCCAACTGGGAGCGTGCCCACACCATTACCTTTGCTACCCAGTTTCTCTGGCACAGCAACGACAACGCCGATCAGATCCTCCTGGTGGCCCACCTGCCCATCATGGCGCTGGCTATCCTGCTGGGCTGCTTCGTCTTCAGGTGGGCCAGGGAGCTCCACGGGCTGCTGGCTGGCCTCCTGGCCCTGGGCCTCTACGTGTTTGACCCCAATATCCTGGCCCACGGCCGCCTGACCACCACCGACCTGGGTGTGACCTGTTTTATGTTCATCGCCGTCTATTGTTTCTGGCGCTGGCTAAACCATCCTACGTGGCCACGGCTGGCGGTCGCCGGCTTGACGTTGGGGTTGGCGCTGGCATCCAAATACCCGGCCCTGGTCCTGATGGCTATCCTGCCGCTGATGGGGTTGGCCCACATCTTGATCGGTAGGCGGGGCGAGGCGAAAGAGGATACCACCATCGTGCAGCGCACGTGGAATCTGGCGGTGGCTGTGGGCCTCATGTTTGCGCTGGCGAGCCTGCTGGTCTGGGCGGTGTATGGCTTCGAGGTGGGACCGGTGGTAGAGGGCGGGATTGCGGTGCCGATCCCTACCTACATCAAAGGCTTGCAGGGGGTTTCTCGCCACCTGGAGAGGGGCCACCTGGCCTTCTTGCACGGCGACTACTTCACCACGGCTCGGTGGGACTACTTCCCCATCGCCTTTGCCATCAAGACCCCTCTACCCACGCTGATCTTGCTGGGCCTCTCACTGGTCTGGATGGTGAAACAGCGGACCTGGCGGTCGGCCTATCCCTTGCTGCTGCCCGTCCTGATCTACCTGGCCGTCAGTCTCAGCAGCAAATCCCTGAACATCGGCTATCGTCACATCCTGCCCATCTTGCCGTTCCTGTTCGTCTTCGCCAGCAGCGTCGCACGTAGCATCAAGCTCCGCAAAACGCTGGTAGTGGCAGCCTGTCTGCTCCTCACAATCTGGTACCTGGTCGGCAGCGCGTGCATTTATCCGGACTACCTGGCTTATTTCAACGAACTGGTCGGTGGGCCTGATAACGGCTGGCGCTACCTGGTGGATTCTAACCTGGACTGGGGTCAGGGCCTGAAGGGATTGGAGAGGTATATTAAGCAGAAGGGCATCGAGGAAGTGTATCTAAGCTGGTTCGGGAGCACGTATCCGGACGCTTATGGCTACGACATCCCCCACCGCCTGTTGCCCAGCTATCTCTACTATCCGGGGCAGGTTGCGGGGGTGGCTTTCAATCCGCTCCGGCCCGCGCCGGGAGTGTACGCCATTTGCGCCACCAACCTGCAGGGGGTGTATCTCTCCGACCGTGATCTCTTCGCCTGGTTCCGGGAACGGCAGCCGCTGGCCAAGATCGGGTACTCTATTTTCATCTACGAGGTGAGCGGCGAGGAAGTGGGAGCTGCCCAGGCGGTGGTCTGCCTGTCGGGTGCACAGCCGAGCGAATTGGACGCCGGGGCACGGGCGCTGACAGTGGAGAGGGAAGCGGTGCGGCTCATAAGGTTTGACCATCGCACCGGCTTTCTCCTGCCGGCCCAAGGGCAGGAGGTGAGCTACGTCGTCCCCGATGCCTTCCCCTTCTCATCCGAGCTCCAGCAGCGGTTTCAGCAGGACAGTGAGCTATTGCACGTTGCCGAGGATGGGTCTTACGCCGTCTATCGGCTGGCGAGTCGCGATGCGCTGGCCGAGAAGCTGGCCTCCGTGCAGCAGAGCTCAGAGGCCTATTGGAGCCCGGCCATCGAGTTCGCGTCTGGGAATCCGCAGGAATGGGGACGCCCTCTGTCGCCCCCGGTCAACTTCAACCACCAGGTGGCCTTCCTGGGTTACGAGTACATATTGGCAGAGTCTCCCCGCACCATCGAACTGCTCACCTATTGGCAGGTTCTACAGGCGGCGGACCCGCCGTTGGCCATCTTCGTCCATCTGCTGGACGCCCACAGCGTCGTGGTGGGGAGCTACGATGGCTTGAGCGTCTCGCCAGCGAGCTGGGAGCCGGGCGACGTGTTCATCCAGTGGCACAGCTTGCCGGTCGAGCCAACCACACCGGTGGGGGAGTATCAGGTGGAGCTGGGCTTCTACTCGCCAGCCATCATGCAACGGCTGGTGATCTTTCAGGAGGGCGAGGCCATAGCCGACCGCCTGCTCCTATCACCCATTCAAGTCAAGTAAGGTGCAATGCACTTTTCGAAGTGCGTTGCACCTGTCTTGCCCACTAGCCCAAAATGTGATACAATCACCCTGGGGGAAAGTCATGGCAAGATTGGTCTTTATGGGCACGCCAGATTTTGCGGTGCCCGTTTTAGAGGCGCTGATCGGACAATACGAGGTCGTGGGGGTGGTCACCCAGCCCGACCGACGGGTGGGGCGGGGCCGTAAAGTGGAAGCATCACCGGTGAAGGTCGTGGCCCTGGCGCACGGGTTGCCGGTGCTGCAGCCGCCCAGCCTGCGCCGGCCCGAAGCCATGGCTGAGCTGAGAGACCTGGCGCCCGAGGTGATCGTGGTCGCGGCTTTTGGCCAGATACTGCGGGCCGAGGCGCTGAGCATCCCGCCCAGGGGGTGCCTCAACGTTCACGCTTCGCTCCTGCCCAGCTACCGGGGAGCCGCTCCCATCGCCGCAGCCATCCTGGCCGGCGAGGAGAAAACGGGCGTGACCATCATGCTCATGGACGAGGGGATGGACACCGGCCCGATTCTGTCCCAGGCCACCTGTCCCATATCCCCCCAGGATACGCGGGAGTCGTTGAGCGCCAGGTTGGCCCAGTCGGGGGCCGATCTGCTGGTGGACACGTTGCCCCGCTGGCTGGCGGGCGAAATCGAGCCGCAGGTTCAGGACCACAGCCAGGCCACCTACTGCCGCATCATCTCCAAGGAGGATGGCCTGATAGACTGGTCCCAGTCGGCCGTCGAGGTCTGGCGGCGAAGCCGTGCTTACTACCCCTGGCCCGGCACCTACACGTATTGGCGAGGTAAGCTGCTCAAGGTGCTCAGGGCCGAGGCGCTGCCCCAGTGGTCGGGCGAGAGGGATCCGGGGCAGGTGATAACTCTGGATCAGGGCCTGGCTGTTGCCGCTGGGGAGGGGGCATTGCTTCTGAGGGAGGTGCAGTTGGCAGGTAAAAGGGCCTTGAGTGCCGAAGAGTTCGCCAGGGGGCAGAGGGACTTTGTGGGTTCGGTGCTGGGCCGAGGAGGTTAGCAGATGAAACTGGAGTTTGGGCGAGGTGAGAGCAACCAGTTTTTTAGTTTGAAGGCGCCAACCATGGCGCACATTTGGGAGGTAAGGGGTTCGAAAGCCTGGTTTCTGACTGCTGTGATCTTAGCATCGGTGGTTATGATAGGCTGTGCTCTGGCCCTGCCCAGTCCAACAGTTGGGGTAAGTGAATCCGATGGGGGACAGGTCTTTGAGAGTGAGTTCCGCGAGAAAGGTGCCGTCACGGAGACAGATAAAACCGAGAGGGGGAGCAGGCTCATCTTTCCCCTGATACAGGTGGGAGACGTTAAGTGGGCCGAAAAGGAGAGGGTCTTTCTCCCGTTGCTTACCAAGCCCAGCACTCTCTGTGCTGATCGCGTCGTCAGAACCGGCGACAAGCTCACTTTCAATGGTCAGGAGATTCGGTTGATCGGCATGAACGTGTCCTATATCCTGGAGGAGTGGTTCCCGGATGAGCGGTGGGAGGGAATACTCTCTTTCCTGTCTCAATCTGGAAACACTGTCCGCATGCCCGTTTTTCCCAAGCATGCGCGGGATGGTGGACTCGATCGGGTGGAGCGGTTGATCCGACTGGGTGGCGAGTACGGCCTGAAGTTCATCATCGTCCTCGACAGCTACATGGCGGCTGACTATCCCACCAAGAATGAAGGCTGGTTTCGCTCAGGATACAAGGGTGAGTACATGGACCATCTGAGGAGTGTGGTAACCAGGCTGAGGGATTACCCTGAGGTGGCCTTGTGGCAGTTGATGGGAGAGCCCAGTTGTGCTCCTGAGGGAGGGAGGAAGTCTTGCTACAACGCGATGGTCGAATGGGCCAGGGTGGCCTCTGAGGAGATAAAGGAACTCGATCCCTGCCGGCCCGTGGCCGTGGGGACGATCTCGGTTGGGGGGCCTCAGCCTCAGGGGGAGGAAGCCTGGCGCAGGATGCACGACTTTCCCTCCATTGACGCCGTGACGATTCACGTCTGGACCAACGTCTGGTACAAGAAGGAGCTGAGGATTGCCGAAGAAATGGACCTGCCCGTGCTCTACACCGAGGTCTACCATCGAGCGTATAAAAAGAATGGCCGTCTCCTCCGCAAAGGAATCCTGAAAGAAAGATCGCCCATTATTGAGGACTTCATGCAGCGATCCTTCGACGAGGGAGTGGACGGCATCATCCTCTGGCAGTACATCTACGAGGGTTATTGCGGTGAGCTGGACTACGCCCAGGGGGACCCCATTTGGAAAGTGCTTCAGTCTTTCTCGATGGAACAGTGAACGCCTTTAGATCTCAAAAGTGATTGGAGTGTATTGGTTTATGAGGATGCTCATCGTTGGTCTCGATGGCGCCACGT
>CAZQDO010000206.1:0-3094 GCA_964592085.1 uncultured Anaerolineae bacterium
TGCCATCTGGCGAGATGACGTGAATGTCGTACGTCGAGCGGCGCACGTAGGCGATGACCCCCGGGTCTGCCGCCGCGTCAGGCATCGCATCGACGAGGCCTTCACCAAGGCGCTGAGATCGCTGTTCCCGGGCAGCCCGTGCCGCCGTCAAGTCCAGGGCGGTAGAGGTCTGGCCGCTTGCGGGCACCGCGATCATGCTGACGAGCATCAAGGCCGCAATGACCATCGAAAGTTGGAATCTCTTGCGCATCGAATTTCTCCTGTCATTCACCATAATCGGTCCGTGGTGCTCCGCAGCACCAGTATCAGCTAGATGTAGGATCTCTCGGGCGGCGAGCGACCGTTCCGCGCGCGCCTGCAAGGGGGCCGGGGGCAGTCCCACTACCCCCGGCCCCCTTCGTCGTCACTGGCCCGGGCTGTGGATCAAGACGATGAACGTATCTCCGGTAGTCAGCCCCCCTTCGACGGGCGTTACCTCTGGGTTCAGGATCGCCTCCGCCAGAATGTGATTGCCTGTGTACTTCCAGTGGTCCGGCGTAAACCGGTAGCCGGTGAGCGTGAACTCGCTGCTGTGGAGTTCGCGGAACAGGGTCCACCAGGATGCGGGGTTGGCATAGTCATACGGCTGATCTGCACAAGTCCAGGTCGTGTTCTCGAAGATGCCCGCGGGAGCCAGCAACGTGCTGATATCCAGGCGGTTGCGGTTGACCCGCATGTAGCCCTCAGAGTGGATCAGCCTGCCGTCGATGATCTCCAGGTTGAGACACTGGGCCAGCGCAAAGTCGACGTCGTAGCGCCGGTGTTCGAGGGGCATCTGCGCCGGCTGGACGAGGTGGCCGTCCATGTCGTAGCTGACGATCATTCCCTGTTCCTGGACGTACATGCTGCCCCAGGCGATCGGCGACGTCGTGGAAACGACGCTGTTGAACTCGAGTTCGAAGGTCGCGCACTGCATGACCTGGACGTCGATCAGGCTCAGCAGGCCGTCTTGTAGATGGGCTTCGTTCTTCTTGAGAAGGCGCGCAAAGACCATGACGCGGTAGACCTGGCGGCTGTTGCCCTGCATGCAGCGCTGGTAGGCGCTGTCAAACTTGGCCAGGAGATCATCGAGTTCCTCGTTGAGGTCCGCGATCAGCGACGGCACCAAGGGCGTCAGCAGGCTCTCCTCGTCCTCTATCACGAGGGGCGCCAGCAGGCTTGCGTCGAACTCCGTTGGGGGCGTGGGCGCGCCCGCGGCGATCCCGTTGCCGTCGAGGGGCACGCTTAGTTGCTGACCCCGGATGACCGCGCCGTCGCCGGCGGCTGTGTTGACAATTGCGCTGCCTTTGGCCATCGTCACGGTCATCTTCACCCCTGGCTGGGCCTCGACGATGGCGGACGAGGCCAGGGTGAGGTCCGCCCCGTTGAGGGTGATGGACAGCGGCTCTTCGTCGCTGGGATTGTAGACGAGGAGCCCCCCGGTCACGGAGGCTTCGCCGGGCGCGGGGCTGCTGCTGAACGACAGTGCGGGGGCCACGTCGCCGTTGCCGGCCGCGGCGTCGAACAGGGTCAGGTTCCGGATCTCGACGTTGCCGAACGCGAGGACGGTCAGCCCGAGGTCGGGCGTGGGCGAATCTGCGGCCAACCGCAGCAGGGCGACGCTCCAGTGGCCGGCGTCCGGCGAGACGAGCGTCAGCCCGGAGACACCGTCGAGGGTGGCAACCTGGCCCGGGGTGGTCAGCGGCCCGCCACCGTCGAGCGTCACGCTGCCGCCGGCGTAACAGACCTGGTTGAGCGCCGTACCCGTGCAGTCGGCGAGGGCCTGGGAGAGGGCGGCGGCGTAGGGGGAAGCCGGCGGCGGTGCGGGTTGCCCGGATGAGAGGACTATAGGAAGATAGACGCTGGGAACGAGATCGTCGGTCGCGCTAGCGTTCACAACCGCAGAACTCACGGTCAGTTGCGGGCCGGACACGGGCACGGCCACCTGGGCAGCCAGGGACGCGGCGGAGATGGAGCCCGGTAACAGGCCCAGCAGCATGGCCAGGATCGCCGTCACAGTGAACCACCTGCGCGTCACATTCGTCTCTCTTCGAGATCGATGGGTTTCCATGCGGTTCTTCCTTTCTGAACTGAAAGCTGTCTCTTCATCTGCCTCCAGTCTAGCACCGCATCGTCAGGGCACCGTCAGGAGATCGTCAGGAGCCTCGAGTTGCGGCCGTTTTCCTTGACAGGTGCCTGTTTTGGTCGTATACTTTAGCAGTACGCTCAACTTCTGCACGACTGGCCAAGGGGGGCCTCATGGCGCACCTGTCGCTGGGCGTGTTGGGCCCGCTGCAAGTCTCGCTAGACGATACGCCGCTCACGATGGAGTCAGACAAGGTCTGTGCGCTGCTGGTCTACCTGGCGGTAGAGGCGGACCGCCCGCATCGCAGAGCGTCCCTGGTGGGTCTGCTGTGGCCAGACTACCCCGAAGAGGTCGCCCGTCACAACTTAAGGCAAGCCCTCTTTAGCCTGCGCCTGGCGATTGGCGACCGTACCGCCAGTCCTCCCTATCTCCTCATCTCGCGCGATGCCATCCAGTTCAACCGCGCGAGTGACTTTACGCTCGACCTCGCCCAATTCGACGCGATTTTTCGTACGTGCGAAGAAGACCGGAGCCGAGGCAGCGAAGATCCTTCGATCCGGGCCGCACGGATGGAAGAAATGGCTAAGCTCTATCGCGGTGAGTTCTTGCAGCACTTTTTTCTGGAAGATAGCGCCGAGTTTGAGAACTGGACGCTGGTACAGCGGGAGAGCTTGCACCAACGTGTCCTGGAAGCCTGCAGCGACCTGGCGAGCTATTACGAGCTGCACGGAGACTTGCGAGCGGCGCGGCGCTACGCCTCCCGGCAGCTGGAGCTAGACCCGTGGCGAGAGGAGGCGTATTGCCAGATGATGCGTGCCCTGGCGCTGGATGGGCAACGCAGTGCTGCCCTTGCCCAGTATGAGATCTGCCGGCGCGTTCTGGCGGAGGAACTGGGCGTCGAGCCATCCGCAGAGACGCGCGAATTGTACGAGCAGATTCGTGCAGGAACACTCAAGACGAAGGATGAGCCGCCCTCCTCCGCTCTCACTG
>CAZQDO010000206.1:3104-10025 GCA_964592085.1 uncultured Anaerolineae bacterium
CCTCCACAACCTGCCCGTATCGTTAACGTCTTTCCTTGGACGAGAACAGGAACTGGTTGCTCTGGACCGGCTCGTCGCCAACCCAGAGTGCCGATGCATCAGCCTGGTGGGTCCAGGCGGCATCGGTAAGACGCGCCTGGCTCTGCAGACCGCCCAGCAGCACCAGGCTGACTTTGCTCATGGGGTCGCGTTCATTCCTCTGGCTTCTGTTGGCTCCTTCGAAGCAGCCGTTCCAGCCATCGCGAACGCCATCCATCTTTCCTTCTATGGCCCGAACGACCCCAAGGTACAGCTCCTCAACCACCTCCGAGAAAAGCAAATGCTGTTGGTTTTGGATAACGTGGAGCAGCTGCTAACAGAAGGGCCCCCTCAAGCGAATCTCGTGGCGCTCATCCTGGAGATTCTGCAGCGTGCCCCAGGGGTCAAGCTGTTGGTCACCTCGCGCGAAGTGCTTGATCTGCGGGAGGAATGGGTCTTTGAGGTCCAGGGGTTGGCATTCCCTGACACGGAGCAGACGGAGGGATTGGGTGAATACGCTGCTGTCGCGCTATTCATTCAGCGTGCCAGGCACGTCTCACCCGGGTTCGCCTTCGGCGAGACAGACCTGGCAGGGATCGGCCATATCTGTCGCCTGGTGGAGGGGATGCCACTGGCCATCGAGCTGGCTGCGACGTGGTCGAGAGTATTATCGCCCGCGGAGATCGCCCAAGAGATCGAAAGCGGCCTGGATGTTCTGAGTGCTGCTTTGCGTGACCTTCCAGAGCGGCATCGGAGCATGCGTGTGGTTTTCGACCAAACCTGGCAAAAGCTTTCGGCCGAGGAGCAGCAGGTGCTATCCCAACTCTCGGTCTTTCGGGGCGGGTTCAGCCGCCGGGCGGCTGAGCAAGTGGCCGGTGCATCGCTGCCTGTCCTATCCACCCTGGTAAGCCGGGCGCTGCTCAGGCGCGCCGCAGCCGGTCGCTACCAGCTACACGTGCTGGTCCGCCAGTACAGCGCCACTCACCTGGCGGCCGATCCCCAGACGCATGCGGCGGCGCAGAAGCGACACTGTGCCTTCTTTCTTGCTCTAGCCGAGGCTGCCGAGCAGGGATTGGAGGGGCGCGATCAACTGGAGTGGCTGGGGCGGTTGGAGCAGGAACGTGACAATCTGCGAGAAGCATTGGAATGGGCTCTCGAGAGCGATCGTACGGCGCCGGGTGGGGATGAATGGGCGCTGCGGCTGTCGGGAGCATTGCGTTGGTTTTGGTGTATGCGCGGGCATTTTCACGAAGGGCGCACCTGGCTCATCAAATCCCTCCAGCAACACCCGGAAGGACGCACAGCGGCCAGGGCCGTCGCTCTGCTGGGAAAAAGCCTGCTCATATACGCTCTGGGAGACCTCGGCGCGGCGTGCCTACCGGCAGAGGAAAGCGCGGCGATCTATCGGGAGTTGGGCGAGCAGCGTGGCCTTGCGGAGGCGCTTGCGCTAATAGGGGTTATGCTGGTGTGGCAAGGTGAAGCGAGCCTGGGCCAAGCCCGGCTGGAGGAGGCACTGGCAACGTGCCGCAAAGCCGGTGACCGGTGGGGGGAGGCTCGGGCACTGTACAGGTTAGGAAGTTTCCTGGCAGACTACGGCGGCGATCCCAGAGGGCGGGCTATGCTCGAAGAAAGCGCCGCGATCCTGGAGGACTTGCAGGAAAAGCATGTCCTCAGCAGTGTACTGATTTCGCTGGGCATTGTTGACGTCGGATTTGGGAATTACGCGGCCGCTCGCGCGCGTTTTGAGCGTGGCCTGGCCGTTGCCCAAGAGACCGAATACCCGTGGGGAATAGCGGATGCGCTCACCAATCTTGGCTGTGTTTACCTGATTCTAGGGGAATACTCGACCGCTCAGTCCCACCTTGAACAGGCGCTGCAGGTGTATCAAGAGCATGGGCGCAGTGGTTGGGAGACCGATGTGTTGTGCGCCATGGCGGAGAACGCTCTCTCTCAAGGAGACCTGGCCACAGCACGATTCCGCCTCCAAGCAGCCTCCGATCGCGTGGGGACATCCGAGAACAAATGGCTCCAGACACTCGTGTGTTACTTCCGGGGTTTGCTAGCGCATTATGAAGGGGATGCCGCAGCAGCCATGATGCTGCTGGAGGAGACGACGGCGCTGGCACGGGAGGGCCAATACAAACCCGATCTGGCGCGGTCACTCGTCGCCCTGGGTCGTGTGAAGCGCACGCTAGGCCAGGTCTTGCCAGCGTCCGAGCTGCTGATGGAAGGACTGGCTCTGTTCCGAGCGCTTGGACATAAACTGGGCATCGCCAAGGCGATCGAGGAGCTGGGCGCCGTACGCGCGGTCCAGGGTGACAGCCTGCGAGCAGCGATGCTGTTCAGCACGGCGCACGCCTTGCGCGAAGCGATGGGCGCACCACTCCCACCGGTGGATCGCACCGCCCACGAGTCTGTCCTCGCCGCCTGCCGCGCCCAGCTTGGCGAGACCGCTTTCGCCGAAGCCTGGGCACACGCAGCAGCCAGACCGTTTCAAGAGGTGGTAGAAGAAGCCCTGAAACTGCGCTAGAACGAGTTGAGAAGTCCTAACTATCCCTGGAGAAAGTATGTCCAATTCAGAGCTTGCCAAGTTCACAGCCTCCATTGACGCTGCTTGGAAGGATCTCCACTCATTTCTCGCGGCAGTCACCCCTGCCCAGGCATCAAAGCGAGACCCAGCCGGCTGGTCGGTGAAGGACCATGTTACGCACCTGGTCGCATGGGAGGATTCTGTCATCATCCTCTTTCAAGGAGGCCGCCGGCATGAGGCCCTTGGAATTAAAGAGTCCTTGTTCACTACCGGCAACATCGACGAAATCAACGAGGTCATCAAGGTACGCCTCGAAGGCACTGCGCTCCAAGAGGCAATCCGTAACCTGGAAGGGATCCACAGTCAGCTTATGGGCCACGTGAGGACGCTACGCGACGCCGACCTCAACGTGAAGGCCCGTGAGTTCTTCCCGCAGGCGCCGAGGAACGACGATCGACCGCTCATCGCCCTCATCTGGGACAACACAGGCGGGCACTTCACCGAGCATCTAGGATGGATGCATGATCTCGTAAAAGGGGCCGCCTGACAACCCGGTGGAGCCGATCCGGCGTGCACGCACAGCTTTGACCTGCACTGCTGCGGCACCGAGATCGTGACCGGCCAGTAGCGCGTGCACCGCTACGAGCAATTGCTGGCGCACCTGCGTAAGTGGGGCCTCACCGAAGAGGGGTTCGAGGCCTACCTGGAGGCGTTCCACTATGGCATGCCGCCGCACGGCGGTTTCGGCATGGGTGCCGAGCGGCTGCTGCAGACGATTGTCGATGCAGGAAACCTGCGCGAGACGACCCTCTTTCCGCATCACCAATCGCAGAGCCTCATTCACGGCTTCCTCATCAGGGAACACTGCCGCCACTAGGAGGCGCTCTTTGAGTTATGGATTGCAGTTGTGGGGTCAGCAGAGCCTGGGCAAGCTAGGGCCTTATTCTCCAGACGGCGCCTTCCCCGCTCAGCGCGATCCACACGTTATCCTGAGCAGCGACCACATCAGCCGGACCTTGACCAACCCAATACACTGCAACAACTTGGTTGGCAGCAGGGTTGATCCTCATTAGCGTGTTACCTGTTTCAGAGGCTACCCATATCGCGTTCGAATCTGACACGACTCCTCGGGGGTGGTTGCCGACTGCGATCCTGGCCACAACCTGGTTCGTCAAAGGATCAATGCGAAGCAGGGCCGGAACACTGTCGCACGCAGCCCAAACAGCCGTGGCGTCCGCTGCAAGATCTCTCGTCGAGCAGTCGAGGCGAATGGCGGCAGAGACCTCATTCGTGTCTGGGTCAATCTTGGTTAGGATGGGGGTGATTGGGTTGGTAACCCAGATGGCCTCCTGCGTGGCTGCAACCTGCGACGACCAGGGCTCGACCTGAATCGTGGCGATAACCTGGTTTGTGTCTGGATCGATGCGGTACACGATGCCCTGCTCACCACTGCTGGCCCACACGGCTCCCGCGCCTGCGGCGATACCGTTGAGCCCGGAGGAGGGTGCAACTGGGATGGTCGTGCTGACCTGGTTGGTGAGTGGGTCGATGCGAGTGACGGTTCCGTCGAGACCCGCAGCCCAGACTGCGCCATAGCCAACAGCCAGGGCCTGGGGGAACTCGCCGACCGGCATAGTGGCCACGAACTGGTTTGTATCGAGATCGAGTCGAGAAACAGCCTTTGCACCAAGCACCCATAGCGCCCCTTCTCCGAGAGCCATGTGACCCGATTCTGCTGGGATTTTCGCGATCATCTGCTCGGGCGCGAACTCGATCGCGCCATAGAAGGGAACAAGGACATCCACAGCCGGTCGAACGCCGAATGGCTTTCCATCCGGGGCAAACAACTGCCACTCGCCCCGGTATGTCCCGGCTTCAGACGGCGCAATGAGATTCACCGACAGCTCGATCTCCCCACCGGGCGGCACGGTCTCTGCCAGAGGGAAGCTGTGAGGACCCCTCAGCCGTTCGCCGGCGAGAAAACCGAGTCGGTAGGAGGGATCCCAGGTGCAGGTCCCGGTGTTGCGCATCCGCCACGTCACTGGAAACAAGGTATCGCGAACGACGGAACGGTCGGCAAGGCCTGTCCCACCCGCAGCGAACTCGGACTCGTTCCGGCAGGTCATCGCCGTGGCGGAAAACCTCTCAACACCCTCGGCAAGGAGGATTCTGGTGCCGCCCAGCCTGCCAAAGTACAGATCGTGTGGTTCGCGGGTCACGAACAGGAAGCGGGTTCCATCGATCCAGTCGATTTCGGCGAGCATGCCGCCCAGGTTGAGCCCTGTGCCGCACACTTCGGCATCTTGTGCAGGATCCGGGCACAGCCGGACCAGTGTCCCTTCGTGGACGGCATAGGGCACACCGGTTGGTGACCAATGCAGACTCCTCCAGGACAGATCTGATGATTTTGGCACGGCCAACGGACCTACTTCCAGGGCCAGGGGGGTGACGAACCAGCCAGAGTAGGTGGCTATCCCCGGTGAGTCTGCCCGGTAAAAGGCGGCGTAGCGGCCGTCGGGGGAAAAGGTGACCGAGTCGCTGTGCGAGTTGGTGATCGTAGCCAGCGGTTGGTGGACCAGCGCGCCGTCAACCGGCACACGCCAGATCGTCAAGTCCAGTCCCGAGCCCGACTCACTCTCGGTCGGGACGGTGATCAGAAAGGCGCCGGCGTCCTGGGTCCAGACGCCGCTGGGGATGATTCGTCCTGGCACGCCCGCGGCAGTGTATTGGAACAGATCCTGGCGCCAGTTGCTCCCATCTGCATCGATCAGGCCCAGCGCCAAAGTGGATAGCAGCGCGATCTGCCGGCCGTCGGGGGATGGCACAAAGCGGAGGCTGTTCTCCGCAGAGAGCAGCACCGTGTCCATGCCTGAATCCGCGTCCACCAGGTAGAGCCCTCTGGGAGTAGCATGCGACTCGCCCTCAGCCTGGACCAAGTACGTCCACCCGCTGTACAGCAGTCGATGCGTGCCAGGGATCCATTCCATCTGGGGAACGTTCGTGGAATCCGTCTCTCCAGCGTTCAGACGTTCGCGCAATGCCTCGGCCGAAACGAGTTCGCGCGGATTGCCTCCGTCCCGCTCCACGGCCCACAGCGCCGATTGCTCGTACCAGTCCAGTTCGGATCTCTTGACCGGCGAGCGCCGCAAAAAGGCCACGACCTGACCGTCATCACTCGTCGTCACGTCGATCACGTCGCCGGAGCGAAAGACAGTTTCGGCTTGACCGGTTGCTTCGTCCCATGCCTGGATGTCACCATCCTTGACAAAGACGACCATCGCCGGCTGCCCGGCGGGTTGCGCAATCGGCGTGGCGCCAGTTGACGTGGCGGTGCTGGTCGACAAAGCCGCAGCCGGCATGATAGTGGGCAGTGGGGTACCTGTTGGGCTGGTGGTGCCGGTTGGCAGAGCACCGGTCGGCGTGACGGCCGTCGTCGCCTTGCACCCTATGAGCAAAGGTGTCGTCACAATGAGTGCCAGCAAAAAGCTGATAGCCAGCTGAAGAACTCGTCTACTCATGTTGTTTGCCTTTCGAAGCATAGTGTTCATACACGTACCCAACCACGGCTCGTATTACAGTCAACTTTTCTCGCCAAGAATACATTGCCTCGGAACGGCTCGACAGAGAACCATGTTTATGGTTCGACAGTGATGGTTCCTGTCAAGACTCCATCCACTGAACATTCATAAGTGTACCTTTCGGGCTGCGGAAAGGTGAACGCAAAAATGTCGCCAGGTTTCAGTATTCCTGAGTCGAAGTGACTCTTTCCTTCGACAGCTTTGGCCCGAACGATATGCTCTTGATGGCCTTGATTGGTCCACGTTACCTGTTGACCAACTCGCACTATAACACCTGGGCACAGGTCGTCCGCAATCCCTATGCTAATGCCTGGCGCAGAGGGTGTTGCCAAAGGAGGCATGGCTTGACAAGCGGCTAATAATCCAGCCATGAACAACACCAGTCCAGTAAAAACTGATTGTCTTCTGTAAAGTAGCATGGTTACATCTCCTGTAGTTTCTCGTTGGATGAATTGTCTTCTTATTCAGAACACACGCACACTTTTTGGGACAAAGCCGCCCAACTCTCTTCGGCCTCCTCTACCGCACCACCATCGGTAGATAGGCTCTGGCCGTGAGAGGCGGTGGGACCCGGCCCCAGGCAGGACGACCGGCGTCATCGGCGAGCTTGTGCAGGCCCGAGCCGTTACGGTTCATGATCCACAGGCTGCTCGTTGAATCATCGTGATCATCCACCAAGCGTTCAAAGACGACATACTGGCCATCGGGCGAGATGCTGAACGCGTGGGCATGGTCGAAGAAGGTCAACTGGGTGATCCCGTGTGTCGTGAAGTTGTACTCAAAGATGTCGGCATA